>NZ_JBFUIX010000548.1:0-1063 GCF_056401635.1 Paenibacillus sp. P4_E11
TGCCGAATGTTACAGGAGAACGTCAAAGAAGCAGTCGAGAATATGACGGGATTAAACGTCGTTGAAGTGAATGTGAAGGTCGAGGGCGTTGCTTTCAAGGAAGAAGAGCCAGAAGAAACTAGCGCACGCATAAAATAATTGCAATGAACTCATACAGCAGGAGTCCGGATCATCGATCCGGACTTTTGTTTGTTTAACGTAGGATATAAAAACGTCCCGGTTCCATTCGTAATAATGGATCGGGACGTTCTTCGACTTAAGATCATGATAAGGGTTCATTCTTGCAATATTTTCTGATAAAACCATACGTCCTGCCATGCGTCGAACTTGTAACCGACTTCCTTGAAGCAGCCGACGAATTCGAATCCGAATTTGAGGTGAAGGTTCACACTCGTCTCATTCCCACCGGTAATCGCGGACAAGATGACATGGAATTGTTTGCTAGCAGCTAATTGTATTATTTCACTCATGAGTGCTGAACCAATGCCTTGACCGTGAAATCGCTTGTCCAAGTAGATGGACAGTTCCGCTGTTCGGGAATAGGCGGGTTTCGTGCGGAACGAAGTAAGGCAGCAGTAACCAGCTATCTCGCCAGCTTGCTCGGCTACAATAATAGGATACGTCTCTCCGAACTGTCGAAACCATACGAGGCGTTCTGTTAGGGATTGAGCTGTTAAGTCGAATGTAGCGGTCAGATGAAGGACAGCATCGTTGTAGATCGCCAGAATAGAGGGTAGATCAAGTTCAGTGGCGTGCCTTACGCTGTACATGTTGTAGCTCCTCTATGCGTTGATGGCGTTTCTTCTCCCTCTCCGGCTTGTCCGACTTCTCAGGCTTCTCTGGTTTGTTATATTCTCGGGAGATGCTGAGCAGGATACCAATACTGCCCATCATCACAAGCAAGGAGGTGCCTCCAGCACTAATAAATGGCAATGTAACCCCGGTCATCGGAATRGCACCCGTCACTCCACCCATGTTGACAAAGGCTTGAATCCCGATTAAACCAACGATTCCTATGCCGACCAGATTGCCGAACGTATCCGTACTACGAAGAGCAACAAGC
>NZ_JBFUIX010000549.1:0-1060 GCF_056401635.1 Paenibacillus sp. P4_E11
CGTCTCAACATCAATCGCTAACCTCGCGACCGTTGATTTAAGCGCTTCGAACTCTGCGAGATGTACCGCTTGATCGTCTGTGCTGCCCATCGATTGTCCTTCTGCTCTTGTAACGTCCGTGGCACCCTCTGCCGCACCTTCCACATCTCCTGAGCCTGTGCGAAACTGGTCTTGTGTCACGACCTCAAGCGCTGGAGGATCGACTTCAATGGATTCACCCAGTGGTAAATTCGGAAGAACACTGTTGGCTTGTTGTTCGAGTCGAAACTGTAACACTTCCTGCGGATTGAGCTCCAGGTATTTGCCTTGCTCGAAGTAATGGAATCGGATGGTTTCGCCATTTTCAGCCAGCTCCGCAAGCTTGAACGTCTTCTTGAGATCGTCTTCCCAACGGATGTTTGTCACTTTAATCTGCGACTTCCGGAAGTTCTCGGCAAGCTGCTTGATCTGCTCGGACGTGTCCACTACCTTGTAAGCTTCACGGGCTCCTAACGCCTTCTCTGCACGTTCAAGATCGAGCTCTTCCTGCTTCAACCGTAGCGATTCCTCGACTTGCTCAGTGGCCCGTACAGCCGCATCGCGCTTCTGGTTCGAATCTTCCAACTCAAACTTGGTTTTGTTCAGCTCTTCCGAAATGCCTTGGATGGTGGCCTCTCGTTGTCTTATCGTTTCCTGCAGCCGATCATTCTGCCGCTGTAGTTGCTGCTCACGCTCGTCAGATCCTTTGATGTTCTCGTTCAGCGGTTGAATGAGATTCATCACAGCGGATTCGGCGCTGGCGCGGAGTAATTCATACGCTGTTTCGCTTATGCATAGGTTCCGGATGGAAATTCCGTCTGCTTCCAACGAGTCCAAGAGATATGTAATCTGCTCTTGCGTCTGTTGGATCCGTACCTCGTGGTTTTGTTCAACCTTCTGATGCGATTTCAAGTCTTCATGTGCCTCCGCGAGCTGATTACTCAGCCAATTACGGCGGTCAATCTGATCCTGCGTCAAATTCGAGTCTTCCCGGTTCAGGTAGGTGTTCAGCTCATCTTGCAATGTTGCAATGTGTTGATTC
>NZ_JBFUIX010000550.1:0-1060 GCF_056401635.1 Paenibacillus sp. P4_E11
GAATACGGGTGAATAGAAGACGAAGAAATCATTCATGATGCTGGTCAAATACCCGTGGATCGTCTGATTGCCGGTAATATAGAGCTCCGTAAACATCCCTTTCGCATTCATAAGAACCTTCCTGTACGAAATGTCCGTTTGATTCTCGAATGGTGGCTCCGGCGGCTGGCTCATATCACTATTGATCTGCTGACAGAGGGACATATACTGTAGATGGATAATAGGCAAGTAGAGAAACTGCATTCCATCATGAACGACAGCGATATCACTGCCTATATCAATCAGGAAACCTCTTATCGGCATTTTTCTTCCTGTAATCTCAATTTCGATTTGTTTCCCAAGAAACGCGTGCATGGTGTTCATAGTACACCTCCTTGTTCAATGTATAGTAGCAGAGTTGATTAACTCTATCCTATCAACCAACGTGTCCATGCCCATAAGATGAGCAGGCTGAATACGAGAGGGACAGGGATGACGAACAACGTCACTTTCATATATTGCTTCCATGACAAAGATATATTGTGTTTGCGCAGCAAGTAGATCCAGAGCACGGTTGCAATAGTACCAATCGGGGTCAGTAACGACCCGATGTCGCTTCCGATCATATTGGCCAAGTAGGTAATGTGCAAGATGCCGGGATCTAGTCCCAACTCAGAAAGTGTTAGCGTGCCGAATATCACGGAAGGCAGATTGGTGAACAGGTTAGACATCCCGGCCAACAACAAGCCAACAATCATGACTGCTTGCATCTGGTTCGCGAGGATGTAAGGCGTCAAAACATTCGCTAGCGAAGCGAACAAACCCAGTTGATGCAGGGCATATACAATCATATAAATGCTGTATGCGAACACCAATGCAGACCATGGCGTCTTCTTTAAGGTATCGATGGGTCCTACTCCTGTTCGAATCCAACGGACGGCAAGGAGTAAGAACGCGCCTGTGATAGAAAACCATACCATTGGCATCCCGAGCTGAGCTCCCCCGTAGTAACTGGCGCGGATTAGCACGACAATAGCCATGCAAGTCCGGAATAATCCCCAATCAATAGAACCTGTTGTAT
>NZ_JBFUIX010000551.1:0-1051 GCF_056401635.1 Paenibacillus sp. P4_E11
GTAAAACTTCGATTATTCAACACCTCGAACAGTTCAATCAAATGTTAGAGAACACATCTAACGAGGAAGTTATGGAACATACGGAGCGACTGCTGAAACAGCTCGCCATTTATAGTGAAGGCAATATTCTCGTTTTGAAGGGACTAATCTCCGAAGTATGTTTGACGGTGGTGCGTCATTACTTCCGCGTGACAGGCGATGAAATGGGCATCGGCAAAAGCGTTGACCATATTCTTGGGGATGTTTACCGACTTACCAGTTTGAAGGACGCTTCAGCTTACCTGAACGCTTTTATCGGGGACATCAAGACAAAGCTGAAGCAGGATGACAAGGAATACAGTCTGGTCGTAAAGAAGGTCATTGACTATATTAATAACCATTATTCGGACAACATTAATCTGACATCCATTGCCGATCATTTTAGTCTCAGCCCCGGCTATTTGAGCCGATTACTGCGTACAGAAACGGGAATCAGCTTTATTGATCTTCTCACAAAAGTGCGAATTGAAGCAGCCAAACGGCTGTTAATGGACACTAAAAATAAAGTGAACGAGGTTGGTGAAATGGTGGGGTACAAGGAATATGCGTACTTCTATCAAGTTTTCAAACGAGTGGAAGGGCAATCTCCCAAAGAATACAAAAACAGAACCAAAGAAAATCAAGCACAAAATTTTCCTGTATTATTTTGAGGAGGAAGCTTAATGTTGGGTGGAATGAAAAAAGGGGCCTTATTAAGCGTTGCAACCGTTTTCGCAATAACTGCATTACTTGCTGGCTGCAGCAATCAAACAACCCTTACAAATGATAAACGGTCTGCAGCACCGGTGAAACTAGTGAAGCTCCGTGTCGAACTCTACAACCGCGGGAATGCACCCGAGGGCGTAAAACTGACGGAGTCCCCACTTATCAAGTGGACGCAGGAGCAAGTAAAACCGCTAGGCATCGATCTTGAAATGGTATCATTACCTCGCGGAGATGCCGAAACAAAGCTGAGCATATGGCTGGCTTCGGGTGAAGCACCAGACATCATCTTCACGTACGATATCAACAC
>NZ_JBFUIX010000552.1:0-1049 GCF_056401635.1 Paenibacillus sp. P4_E11
GGCTACCGATCCTTGCTTCGAGAGGGCTATGATGGAGAAAATCAATATTAATATCCCGTATAATTCATATTTCAGTTGTACGGATAACGATCCATTCTTCTTCCTGCGTTTCGCCAAGTCTTTCACCTCCAATGCTATATTATACCATACCCCGGACGAGCTGTATAAGAGGAATAAGAACGAATCCCGTCACTCCATGACGAAAAAAAAGCGCAAAATTCGCGCTTTTTCCTTGTCATCTTATGTGAGAGTTGGCCTAAGCTCAATGAGCTGACCTGGGGCATAGGCCGGATTCAAATATTGTTGAGGATCCGGACATAGGAGGCGGACGATTCTCGCCTGAGTAGTAGATACGGGTTGTACTTCCATGAGCAGACCGTTCACAACCACTTCCGAAGGACGACTCTGCTCCTGATACAAGCCTTCGAATACGACTTCCTCCGGCATACACGAGTATAAGATCATGACGGACCTACCCCGACAGGAACGGCAAAGCCGTTTCTCGATACCCGTTTCTCTTCAATTCTTCGGTTCAGCTCACGCAGCGCTTCACCAATGCCTCCGACACTGTCGATCAATCCATGCTTGACCGCATCGTTCCCAATGACAGTCGTTCCAATATCGCGTGTTAATTCGCCTGTCTTGAACATCAGATCCTTGAATACCTGGTCTTCGACTCTGGAATGCCTCGTGACGAAACGGATGACCCGCTCCTGCATCTTCTCCAAATATTCGAACGTCTGCGGTACTCCGATAATGAGCCCGTTCAGCCGGATCGGATGAATGGTCATCGTAGCCGTCTCAGCGATAAATGAGAAGTCGGCCGATACTGCGATCGGCACTCCAATACTGTGTCCTCCACCGAGAACTAAGGTGACCGTTGGTTTGGAGATCGATGCGATCATCTCAGCGATGGCGAGTCCCGCTTCCACATCGCCGCCTACCGTGTTCAAGATGATGAGCATCCCTTCAATCTTGGAATTTTGCTCAGCCGCTACTAGCTGGGGAATTAAATGCTCGTACTTGGTCGTTTTGTTCTGTGGCGGCAG
>NZ_JBFUIX010000553.1:0-1047 GCF_056401635.1 Paenibacillus sp. P4_E11
TAGAAAGTCAATGAGAGGAGCATGAGCTTGAAGATGAGAATGAATCATGTAAGTCAGTTGGCAAAGCTATTGGTGTTTGTTCTAACGGTATCCTTATTCGCACCAATCTTCACGGGATCGGTGCTTGGAAAGGAAAACCCCATATACCCATTTGGCACAGGGAACCAGGAGAGGGTACCCGGAGTTGACCTGGTTTACGGTGGTCAGGGGTATGCCGTTGTCATTACGTCCGTCTACGCGGATACAAGAACGATAACTGCCGCTCAGTCCTTGACTAATTATGTGTATCAATCCACGGGTGTGACGCTCCCTGTCATGACGGAAGCAAGCTATGTGGCAAATCCCACCCTTCAAGACAAAGCGCGTATCTATGTGGGAACGACGGGTGCAAGCAGTGATCCGGATGCGCTAGACAAGGTTGATGTGTTGGACGACGATGGATTCGTTATCCTCCCATACGAGAATACGATTACCATATTAGGCCCGACTGCATGGGGAACGGAGTTCGGTGTCTACGAATTTCTTGAACGTTATCTAGGTATTCGCTGGTTGTATCCAGGTGTGGACGGCGAGGATGTACCACAGCTAACGACTCTTGTTGTTCCATTTGGAGATGTCATCCAGGAGCCGACGTTCAAGAGTCGTGTATTCAGTCCGATCAATGAAGAGGGCAAAAGCAGCTATGCCGTACAGAACATGTGGTCGGAACGAAACCGCATGCACTATAGGGATAAGTTCCATCACAATTTATACAAGATGTTCCCGCCCTCCATATACGGAACCACCCATCCTGAATATTATCCGACGGTTCCAAGGGATGATACAGTAGGGGCTGGCTGGCAGCCATGTTTGACGAATGCCACAGCAACAGAAGCCATTGCTATTATCAATGCTTATTTCACGGAGAATCCGGTGGATACCTCATACTCTCTGGGTATTAATGACTCCGGCGGTTTTTGTGAAGAAGATCCGAAGGAAATATACTATCACTGGGTCAATCAGATTGTGGAGGCCGTACTACTAGTACATCCAGGCAAACAGTTCGGA
>NZ_JBFUIX010000554.1:0-1041 GCF_056401635.1 Paenibacillus sp. P4_E11
TCCCGCCACGGTGTATCCAAATGCACACCGTGGCTTGTATCACTCCTAAGTTATGAATTGCCTGTCTTCTCATTCGAGCTTATCCACACAGGTAATCCGGTTTCAGAAGACTCGTTAGCAGCTATCGCTATGGCTGCGCTATCACGCGCTCCTTTAATCCCTTTGAGAATGGGTATACCTCTGCGTACCAACTCGACGAATTCGTTCACGATTCCTGTATCGCCGCCTCCATGTCCACCCAACCTTTTTTCGGGGTAATATACCCGATCTTCCCCCGTATGCCGCTTCAATACTCTAATTTTGAAATCCTGCTCGTTGTTATAAAAGCCCCATATCTTTCCCTTGGTACCTACGAACATAAATTCACGTGAATACTCCGGCACGAAATGACATTCCATATAAGAAATTCGGGCACCGTTATCATAATCGATAATGACCAATGAGTTGTCGTGAACATCGCACTCTTCGGCGTATACACACAAATCGCTATTCAGCTTGACATCGCCGTAATCCATGGCATAGCCAGTTACGGTATCCAAGTAATATTCGCATGTATCGGCATCGCTGCAATCACGACAGCGCTTATCATTCGGGGCGCTGCCGCCGAACACATCTAGACCGCTGCTAGCGTATACTTTTACGGGGGATGCATCGACCAGCCAGTTTGCCAAGTCAAGCGAGTGCGTGCCTTTTTCGAGAATCAGGCTTTTCACATAGTCTTTGCGTCGTCTCGCACCATGGTAGTAATAATGGCCTCCGACGGAAATATTGTCAGTTACTGTTCCGATCTTGATCTCCCCAATTTCACCTGAGGAAATGATTTGCTTCATATCCATCATAAGTGAACAATATCGCAGTTCCAGCCCGACCATCATCACACAATCCGCTTGAACAGCAGCTTCAATGATGCGATCACAATCTTCAATCGTTTGCGCCATTGGCTTCTCTAGATAAACATGTTTACCAGCCGCAAGCGCAGCAACAGCATTCTCTGCATGGGCATGATCATTGCTGCATATTACCACAGCATCCATGTTGGGA
>NZ_JBFUIX010000555.1:0-1038 GCF_056401635.1 Paenibacillus sp. P4_E11
CCTATGAGACGATGATCGAACGTATCCGCGATTTGATCAAAGCGCTGCAGAAAGCAGACGTGAACGACATAGAAGCGAAGCGGCTCGTGAGAGTGATTGAACTCGTCATTCGAGTGCAAGAGCGTGCTTGTCTCGCAGGGAAGCGTATCCCGTTGACCCAGCTTGATCGGGTGCTTCAGTTATCCGAGATGCGGCTTCGTCCTAGTGAAGATGCAATACGAGCGATGTTCCCGTATTACCAGGCTTACGAAGCTTTAAGAGATTACGTTCGGGAGCTTGAGACGGTGAAACGACCGATCATGTCGATGGAGAGGGCGAATAGTCAGCAGAAGCTTACTCCCCGATATTCACAGCCGTCTCCGGAAGCCGCGGCCGCCTATTCCGGACCACCACTCTGAATTTGTAATACAATTGAAATGTAATTTTCATCTCTCCTTAAGATTGGGCTTGTATAATGAAACTCGACCCCCTTTTTAATATAGCTTTACTTAAGACCTGCAGCCCGTTGCTGCGGGTCTCTTTTTTTGTTGAGATCCTTGCAGAAGTATTCCATTTTGGAGGTATCACTCGTACAATGGGAGTGCAAGGCAACTAAGACTACGAGTATAGGAGACGATTCGCAGATGAAGCCTCACCTGAAGTTTCGTGAAGACCGTACATTCAAGATTGTTCAGTTCACCGATTTACATTGGCAAAATGGGGAAGAACGCGATCAACGTACCGCTGCTTTAATGGAGCGTGCATTGCAAGAGGAGCGTCCGGACTTGGTCGTGTTCACCGGAGATCTTATATATAGCAAGGATTGCTTGGATCCGTTGGCATCCATCCGCAGCGTGGTATCTGTGGTGGATCGCAGTGAAACGCCTTGGGCGGCAGTATTCGGGAATCACGATGACGAGAACGGGGTTTCGCGGGAGAGACTGATGGAGGAATTAAGCTCTCACCCATTGTGCTTAGCCGAGAGAGGTCCTGCGACGATTAGTGGTGTGGGCAACTACATACTGGACATATATGGGTCCCATGATGATCGTTCTAAGC
>NZ_JBFUIX010000556.1:0-1034 GCF_056401635.1 Paenibacillus sp. P4_E11
GTTGCTAAGCAAGGCCAATCGTCTTTTTTACACGGCTTCTATTTTTGGTGTTCTGTTGTTTGCATTAATGATTATCAAACCTTAAGGATGGAAGGGACAATGAACATGAAAAAAATGAAATTAGCTTTATTTGCAGCGTTAAGCCTGTTTGTACTAAACGGAGTAAGTGCATTCGCACATGGTGGTGAAACGCAATCCGTGTCTAATGACACGACGATGAAAGTCGCAACCCCTAAATCTGCAGAAGTTTCTTCAGCATTATCAGTGAAAGTAAATGGAGTAAATGTGCGTTCGTCTGCGAACCATCTTTCAGAGGAAGGCAAGCTCTACGCTTCCGTTGAAGCTTTTGCACAACTGTTCGGGCTTCAACCTGTCGTAAGCGACGATCATAAAAGTGTCAAGCTGGGTGACAAAACGATTTCCAACGTGAGAAAAGTGCAAGGGGAGCTTACAGCTTGGGTCAGGGACTTGGCTGATTCGGTTGGTGCGCAGCAAGTTAGCTGGGATTCAACCACACAAGAAGCCTATATCCTTGCATTGCCTGCAGGAACGATCCAGATCAGTCCGGAAGTCGTACCTGCGATGGGCGAGCACTGGAGTAATCCGCAGGTTGGCGATCTGCCGATGGGTCCTATCTACGGGGTATATAAAGGGAAATTGGTATTTCTCGAATATATGATCGCCCAGGATGACTTTGTAAAAGGCAAAGATCATACCAACTTGTCAGGAATGAAGGGAGTTCCAATGCCTTCGGTCGTTCAGAGTGATTTCGAGTTCCAGCCGAAGGGCCATCCGGGCTTTGAAGTCGCACACTACGATTTCCATTTCTACTTCATCACGGATGAAGAGCAACATCAAATTCATTAAAGTTAATGCAAAAAGAACGTCCCCTCCACTTCTAACGAAATGGAGGGGACGTTCTTTGATTTATTATTTTCTTTCGAATCCTTCCTTCTAGGGGTATTACCGATATGAAAAAGAGGGATATCAAGGTCGTGAATCTTAGTGAAGCTACGTCTGGACCCATATGGCCG
>NZ_JBFUIX010000557.1:0-1030 GCF_056401635.1 Paenibacillus sp. P4_E11
AGCTATCGCGGATCTCCTCGAATATGGATTGAACAAGGAAGGGTACTTGACCAAAAAGGCCCATACGGGCGCCGAAGGCTGGAGATTGGTCGAGGCGTTTCAACCGGATTTGCTATTTCTCGACTGGATGCTGCCTGACGTGAGCGGACTAGATATTTGCAAGAAAGTGACTGCCTCCTATAATATCCCCATCGTCATGATTACAGCCAAATCCGACATAACCGATAAAATACTCGGACTTGAGTTCGGAGCCGATGACTACATCACGAAACCCTTCGATCTACGAGAGGTCGTGGCTAGAATCCGAACGATTCTCCGGCGAATCGCACAAGCAAACCGAACGGGCGGCGACCCTCAAGAGCAAGTTCTTCGTATCAGAGACATTTCGATCTCAATAACCGAACGATTGGTTCGCAGAAACGAAGAATGGATCGATTTGACGCCGAAGGAGTATGATCTACTGATGATGCTGTACCAAAACAGGGGGATCATCTTCGGCCGGACCGAGCTTCTGGATCGCGTATGGGGGTATGATTATGCCGGGGATACGCGGACGGTGGATACGCATATTCAACGTTTGCGTAAAAAGCTAGGGTTGGGTGACTTGATCACTACCGTCTTCAGCATCGGCTATAAATTCGAGAAGCAGGTGGACGTGTAGCATGTTTCGAACGATTGGGGCCAAGCTGCTCATTGGGTTTTTCTTGATCTTCCTCGTCTTCTTCCTAATCCTTAACCAGATGGTGGCTAGGAACATCGAATCGGGCAATCACAAAATCATAACCGATAACTTGATCGGACTTAAGAACAATAGCAAAGCCTATGTGCGGCAATCGTTCATGATTCATCATTTTGCTAATGACGAGCTGTATTTCGGTCAAATCGCAGAAGAAATGGCGAACGAACTGCAGCACGACACGTCAACCAACTTCGGCATGTATTCGATAGCGGGGGAATTGCTATATGCGTCCGATCCCACGATATTCTCAATCGAAGGAGATGACCTGAAGCAAGCTCTGCAAGGCAAAAC
>NZ_JBFUIX010000558.1:0-1028 GCF_056401635.1 Paenibacillus sp. P4_E11
GTCAAGTTGGAACACATTTTGCAGCCTTGGAATAGCAACTGAAACCATTGAAGAATTTAATGGGTTCAATAGTATCCCAAGGCCAACAGAAATCATCAACCACCTGCTGCGAGCATTCATTTTTGGTCACCCCCAATGTGTATTGATGTCATCGTACTTGAAATCGTTTATTTATTCCAACGCATTTTATGTTATGATTTCATTGACTTGAGGGAATGAATGGAGGGTGCGAAATGGAACTTCTTCAACTGCAATATTTTCTCGCGGTAGCTCGTTTGGAACATGTGACCGAAGCTGCACGAAGTCTGCACGTTACTCAATCGTCGCTAAGCAAAACGATTCAACGCTTGGAGGAGGATTTAGGGGTCCCTCTATTCGATCGAATAGGGAGGAAGCTACGATTGAATGAGTTCGGAAGCAGATTCCTTCGCCGTGCAGAAAGGGCGTTGTTTGAATTGGAACAGGGGAAGCAGGAGATTAGCGATTTTTCCAGCCCGGAACATGGCACACTCGAATTGGCGGTGACTACCGCAAGCACGTTACCCAATATCCTTCGAGAGTTTCGGAAAAAGCAGCCCAATATCCAATTTCATGTGCAAATGCTGACCACGCAGGAAATGGTTACGCTTCTTCATAGAGGAGAGGTCGATTTCTGCTTGTCCTCACCTCCTATACAAGGGGATGACATTGAATGTCAAATCGTGTTCATCGACCCAATCCTAGTAGCTGTTCCAAAGGGGCATCGACTGGCAGACCGAAACAGCGTATCCTTGACAGAACTAAGGGATGAATGGTTTGTTGGTGTAAAGAGAGGCTACGGTACTCGCGATTTAGTGGACTCTGTCTGCAAATCGGCTGGATTTGTACCTAAAGATGTGTATGAGGGAGATGAACCTGCAAGGCTAAGCACTCTTGTGGAAGCCGAAATTGGCATAGCCTTCATACCAAGCCCGGCAAGGTTTTCACAGGAACATCTCAAATACCTCCAAGTAGAGAATCACGAATTGGTACGGGAGATAGCTTTATTA
>NZ_JBFUIX010000559.1:0-1017 GCF_056401635.1 Paenibacillus sp. P4_E11
GGTCCAGCTTTTACAAATTGTGGTCGCGCACCAATAATTGTCACTATTTTTTTCATACAAATCCCCTCATTTTGTAAAACTGCTCCATTTTATTAACAATATAATCTAGCTGTGTCTCATTCAGTTCTGGGTACATTGGGAGAGACAAAACTTCTTGTGCTGCCATAGATGATTCAGGGAAATCAGCTTCTAGATATCCCAACTCTTTATAAACAGGTTGGATATGTAATGGAAAGGGATAATAAATCATCGAGTCTATACCATTGTCCTTTAAATATGCTTGTAATTCATTTCTCAAGGGAACCCTTATTGTATATTGATGAAAAACATGTAGACAATTTCTATTTTCTGTGGGGTACTTAACAAAACCTCCTAATTTGTTCATTATTAGAGTTGTGTAATACCTTGAAATTGCACGTCGCGATTCTGTCCAACTATTTATATAATTGAATTTTACATTTAAAATAGCAGCTTGAATTTCATCTAATCTGCTATTATAACCAATCACATGATGATAATATTTTGGTTTACTTCCATGAACCCTAAGCACTCTACATCTTTCTGCAATATCTAAGTCATCAGTAACAATCATACCTGCATCACCGTAAGCACCTAAATTCTTTGTGGGAAAAAAGCTGTAACAGGCAGCATTACTATATTGTCCTGGTGAAACTTCATTAAGTTTCGCACCAATTGCTTGTGCTGCATCTTCAACTATCATTAAGTTATATTTCTTTGCAATGTGTTTAATAGCGTTCATATCAGACATCTGTCCATATAAATGTACTGGAATTATCGCTCTTGTTTTAGAAGTTATTTTGCTTTCAATCAGATCGACATTAATATTGTATGTGTTTGGATCAATGTCTACAAAAACAGGGGTAGCACCCACTCTACTTATTGCACCAGCAGTTGCAAAAAAAGTAAATGGAGTTGTTAGAACCTCGTCGCCGGGGTTAATACCTGCAGCAATTAGTGCGATGTGCAGGGCATCACTTCCATTAGCTACTCCTATTC
>NZ_JBFUIX010000560.1:0-1017 GCF_056401635.1 Paenibacillus sp. P4_E11
CGACTTAGCGATATTATTCCTAGGTCTTTAGCACGGTGAATCATTGCCCCAATGGAAACGCGCCAATACTTTTTAAGTTCTGTGTAACCATCCAGCGTTGTTTCACTTGAAACCATTGAAGAAAATGCGTCTTCGGGTAGAAGTAAGGCAGAAGCGAATTGATTAGCCTGCTGTTCCATCAGCTTGAATTCCTCTTTTGTCAGACTGTCTTGATTGTGAACATCTATATGCATTAACAAGTGGCCTAATTCATGAGCAGCATCAAAATGTCGCCTAGACGCAGATTTCTTATCTTCTCCCAGAATAATAAATGATCTTCCAGATCTCGGTTGACAGAAGGCATCCACTTTTACACTTCCCAGTTCAACTGAAGCAACAATAACTCCATTGCTTTCTAGAACGTTTACTAAGTTATTAATTGGTTTATCTCCAAGTTGCCAGTGGTTCCTTATAATAATGGCTAACTCTTCTATTCGATCTGTATCCCATTCTCCATCAGTAGAATCTGAAAGGTCGGGAAGGTTAAGAGTGGGAAATTCAACATATTGATTCAAAACATTATAAACCTTCGAAACCCAACCAGCGCGTTCCTTTTGCATTTCTCTAACCCGTTTCGTTATTGAAACTGAAGCCCGGAAAAAAGTATTCCCCACGTACTGCTCCTCATCGGTTTCAAAAAAATAGCCTTTGGGAAAATCAAGTATATTAACAATAAGCATCATCGTTTCAGCCTTTGGAATTGCTTGACCTAACTCAAATTGTGATATGGCCTGTTTGCTAATCCCAATTCGCTCAGCTAGTTCTTTAATGGTAAACCCTCGCGCAGTTCTCGCTGAGGATAACCTCTTAGGATTAAACTGTGTTTGCATCGTCATCACTCATTCTATTTGCTCTATCCTTATCCTTTTTAATAATTACGTTTGGAGCATCCTGATATTCTTTCACTTGAGAAGTATCTAAATTCAACTTACGCTGTTTTTTCATCTTGATAGGAGTCTTATCTTCCTTCTCGTTGTT
>NZ_JBFUIX010000561.1:0-1006 GCF_056401635.1 Paenibacillus sp. P4_E11
GTTCATGTATTGGATCGGGAACATCAAGTATTTGCATGTATTAATCGGTGGTGCGCTTATAATCGGGCTGATCGCTCTGTTCTTCTACTCGTTCCAGACGTATTATAGTCCGCTTGTGGACTATCTGAAGGCTAACGATATGGACAAATGGGTGCATCGCTTGGATCGGATCAACACGTTCATGGACCCGGAGAACGCGTCCGCAGATGCTAAATATCAAGTAGAGAATTCTATTCGAGCCATTGGGTCAGGTGCCCTGAAGGGGGAAGGCTTCAAGCAAGGCGATTCGGTGCAGAAGGGTTTCATCCCGTACCCATACTCAGACTCCATATTCGTCGTTGTCGGGGAGGAGTTCGGCTTTATAGGCGCCTCGCTCTTGCTGCTACTCTACTTCGTCATTATTTACCGGATGATCTATATAGCCATTCAGAGCACGGACCGGGTCGGGTCCTTCATCATTGTCGGGATCGTCTCGATGTATGTGTTCCAGGTGTTCGAGAATATCGGTATGCTGATCGGCATCATGCCAATGACGGGTATCACACTACCGTTTATTAGTTATGGCGGGTCCTCGTTGTTAATTAATATGTTGTCGATCGGTCTGGTCATGAGCATTCATGTGCATCAGGAGAAACCGAATATATACGGTTGAGTATGGAATAACCCGTCGAGCGACGGGTTATTTTTTGGGGTTAGGTATCGACCCAAAAGCTTGGGCATTTGTATTAATTTCGGACAGGAAAATGAGTCGTCTGGATGACCAATAACGATTTAGCGCAGGATAAAATTTCATGAACAAGTGCATTATAAATGCGGAGGTGATGAGACTTGGAAAGGAAAAATCCACCCGCATCCAAAACAAACAAATTTGTTAACGATGAGATGGTTTCGATCAAGGCCAAAAAAGCGGCAGACTATACGCCGAGCATGAACAACATTCCCAAACAAAACAATCCCCAGTAGTCGGTAGTCGACACGGTATATTGGCAGCCATGCAGTATCAAAG
>NZ_JBFUIX010000562.1:0-1005 GCF_056401635.1 Paenibacillus sp. P4_E11
TTCTACAACGATGTATCCACCTCCAAGACTTGAGATATTAATGATTGTTTCATGACTGAGATTTAAGCCTAGTGTGTCATTTAAACCGTTCACCACCACAAGCAAAACAAATGTGAGCAATTTCTTTTTCCCACTCAACAAATTAGTTAGCATCGTTCGTTCCCTCCTTAAAGTTGTGGTACGTCCAGACTCCTTTTGTTCGTGTGCAGAACGGGCAAAATAACGGACTAGTGGCCCGAATAAGCCGCTGCGCTTCGTTACTAAGGGTTTTGAGGCTGTCCATTCGGCATCCCATGTAATCCCTTCTTTCTTCATTAGAAGATCCACTTTCGCTTCTATACGCGCTTGATTGGTCACGTACTCCTTGACTTCGGTTTCCTCCTGCAGCAACCACGGAATAAACTTGCGAAGCCTTTTCTTCAACCGTCGCTGCTTGAGCAGTAAAAAGACAATGGCCCCGGCGCTAGATAGCGTGAGGCCATTCTTCATCAACGTATGGAGTGCGTCCAGGATCGTGTCATACATTTGGTTATATCCCCTTTTGGCAGCTTCACAAAAACCTCATACGTGGCAGGAGGTGGATCGTTCATGCATAAGTCGGCTGGACGTAAGCAACAGGAACAGTACTCGATAATGGCTGCGTGGATCATATGGTCCTCCAAAATAACGAAATCAATGCGGCAATTATGGAATATTGGACAACCGCCGCTACGATCAAAAGTAGAACATAGTAGATATGAGATATGATCCAGACCGGAACCAACAATACTTTTGTAAGAAGATCCATGTTACCTCCTACTGGTATTTGCTAGGGAATCATTTATAAGCTTCTTCCGCTGTTCGGAGAGTGTGTCAATCTGCTTACGCTTATCTGCAGCCGATAAGCTAAGACTCGCTTCGATACCTCGAATCTTCTTGTTGATTTCACTCACTTTGTCGGATGCCAGGTCTAGGGTCTTTAGCTCTTTGTCCTTCACTGGATCAAACTTAGCCCCGTTGAGCTTG
>NZ_JBFUIX010000563.1:0-998 GCF_056401635.1 Paenibacillus sp. P4_E11
ATCGTTACTCTCGGCGCGGGAGCTACGATTGCTAAGTCGGATCTGGTATCGATTAGTACCGGCAGCCTTATCTTTGACTCAACAGGCGGCCAAGAGATGGCTGCGACAACCGTTGGTATTCCCATCGGAGGAAGCTTCGGAGAAGCGGTAGCGCCAGTCATTAAAGCGATTCACGCCGTGAATGGAGACGGGAAGCCGACCGTTGGTGCAGGTGACAAGCTATTGWTCATCTTCGACACACCGACGAAGGGCGGCAATGTAGCGTTGTCGGAAATTACGGTTGGCAACAACGTCAGTCATAACTTTGGGGCAGGTGCATCCTATACATGGAGCGCTAACAATACTCACTTGAACATCGTATTAGGCAGCATTCCTAGCCTAGCTGTGGGTGACACGATCAATGTGTCGGGACTAAGCGGGATCACGGATGCGTCGGGACAAGCTGCACTGGCCGCAATATCCAATATTGCTATACAAGACAACTTTGGCACAGCCGTAGCGCCGATGATGACGAACGTGTACGCCACGAATGGAGATGGACAACCGACCGTAGGCGCCGGTGATCAACTGGTCGTTGTGTTCGATACGCCAACCAACGGGCGACACCTTGGTGTTGACGCTGGATTCACCGTCGAATGGAGCAGCAATCGATTTGACCAAGCTTAGCTTTACTAGTGGTCATACGTTAGGCGGAGCTGGGCTAGCACAGAGCTGGAGCAGCGATAAGCTGCAGTTGATCGTTACTCTCGGCGCGGGAGCTACGATTGCTAAGTCGGATCTGGTATCGATTAGTACCGGCAGCCTTATCTTTGACTCAACAGGCGGCCAAGAGATGGCTGCGACAACCGTTGGTATTCCCATCGGAGGAAGCTTCGGAGAAGCGGTAGCGCCAGTCATTAAAGCGATTCACGCCGTGAATGGAGACGGGAAGCCGACCGTTGGTGCAGGTGCATCCTTTACTTGGAGCGCTTACAATACTCTCTTGAACATCGTATTAG
>NZ_JBFUIX010000564.1:0-995 GCF_056401635.1 Paenibacillus sp. P4_E11
GGTTATCCGTCAGTTGTTCGCAGTAACAAATACTCGGCGATGCTGGGTCCTGGCGACAGAATCGAGCAGAAGGTTACCGGTCTTCGACCTAACACGTCTTATGAACTATGGGGCGGGATGAAGACGGATGGCGAATACTTCGGTGTGGGTCAAGTAAATGAGATTCAGAAGATTGGCAAGCTGGACACTTCACCAGATGGCGGCTATGGGATATACCGAGATCTACGCTATTTAGGCCCACTTGTAGCGGGGGATTGGTTGAAGTTCGCAGATGTCGATTTCGGCAGTCCTGGTAAATATGATCTTCTTAGTCTAGGTATGACGAAGATATTCGGTTCGGTCTCGGTCGAGGTATATCTGGACAGCCTCGAAGGAGAGAAGATCGCCGTAGTGACCCATCAATTGGATTATGATAGTGTATGGCGTTACTTCTCCACGCCAATACGCCTTGTGACGGGTAAACACGACCTTTATATAAAGGTTACCGGACCCGGACGAATGTTGTTTAGCGGCTTCAAGCTGCATAACAATACTTATTTCGGCGGTGGGGGGAAGATGAGCGTCCAACGAGCGGACGGTACGAAGCTGGACAGATTTGTATTCCGACTGAACTGGGAAGCGAAGATGGCGAAGTTGGCTTTTACAACAGGGCCGGAAGAAACAGAGGTTGTGGTTACGTTCGAGAACACTAGTCGGTTTTTCCTATATCTCGACGATATCGGATTGTGGCAACCGCAACCAACGGAATAAACGAATGCAGAACGTTAAACGATGAGGAGTAGAGAAGCCATTATGACGAAACGAATACAAGTAGGTATTATCGGTCAAGGGCGAAGCGGGCATGACATCCATGCCAAAACATTGAACAGCATGCCTGAATTGTTCCGAATTGCTGCTGTTTCCGATCCTGAAGAGAACTACCGGAAGCGAGCTGAAACGGAGTTCGGCTGTGACGCATACGGGGATTATAAGCAGCTATTGGAACGGAAGGACCT
>NZ_JBFUIX010000565.1:0-987 GCF_056401635.1 Paenibacillus sp. P4_E11
ATGTCGTCAAAAATAGACTTTACGGATCCAGCCTATCAAGATCCATAGGATTGAGGGCTTAGCATACATTTTCGTTAAAATGTTGGAGGAACTCCTCCTATAATTATTTCATTTTCACTTTCAATTGTTGAAATTAGCTTAGAACACTATAGGATATTAAACAATCTTCATGGTTTTTTTGAAATCAATCACCCCCTATCATAATAGATTTAATTTTTGTTAGTATAAATGATTAAATATGATATTAATTGTATCACTTACACTAGATTTATAATCCTGCTTTTATACTATATTCCTAAAATATCCTATTAAATATTTGGCGAAATTAATGTCGAAATATAGAATATACTGATAAAAATGTCGATTGTTCGGTAGTAGAAGGGGGATGACCTTGTTGCTTTTTTAGTCGAATAAAATTTAATAGCAGTATAAGTCGGTATCATTTTTTTGTTGGCGTTGGTTACCTGACGGACCGGGTGCATCCGGATGCGCTCAGCTTGGATAGATAGAGTAGTAGCAGCTGTGAGCCATTTCGCCACTAGAATAATTAATTGGTGGAGAATGAAGAACCCAAATCAAAGCACCAGTATATAACACAATATGTATATTCTGTGCCTTGAAATGTGCAAAAACGAGGATGTACGGATATTCGAAACAGGGGTTAGGTCTGACATTTCAAGGCACGGAATTGGGAAAGGAGTGTGTTGCCAAAAGTTATTTTGAGTAATTAATAGTTTGCCAAAAGTACTATATTACTACTACGTAATTTAGCTAATAAAAAAAACAAAGMCTATAATCCCTTGAGATTCTAGGCTTTGTTTATAGATGGCAAATTTTTGGATTAAGTTACAGTTCCTATCACTTTACTCAAAACTTTGCCACGGTGGCAACAGATACTAACATAAATTTTTTGGCAATCTTATAGCTCCATTTGTGAATTCAAAAAAACATTTGATACAAATTAACAAAAAAAGTAGGGTGCCAGGA
>NZ_JBFUIX010000566.1:0-975 GCF_056401635.1 Paenibacillus sp. P4_E11
TGGCCAAACAGAGCGGGAATGCAGAGGAGTTTCTCAACAGTATAGTCCATATATTCTTCTACGGGATTGGAGTTAAATCCTGATCTGTATGTCTAGCGAGTGAACTTAACAACTGGAGGAGAAGGGATATAATGGACCTATCGCAAGTGATCCTACCGCTATTCACACATTTCATTCCGATCCTATTTTTTGTTTATATGGGGATTGATGTGCTGTTGCGCATATCTTTTACTTACCCGTGGTTATCATCCTAATCTTAGTTGTTTTTAATGACAACATGATTTCCGCGAGTGAATACCATCAGGTCGGTATATGGAAACTTCCGGTCTATAACAGACCTTATTATATTGCCATGATTGCTAGTATCGTGAATAATGTCTCATACTTGATTCCGCTTATTAAAGGCAGAGTCAGTGCTGGTACACGGGAAATTAGGGCGATTTACGATCAACTGATCTTGGGTGTCGTAATATCAGCTGTTTGGTTCACCGTGTTTGGGTTGATTAATTTCGGAGGCAGCCTACCTCCTTATCCTTATTTATATGGCGGCGTTTTGTGGTGTTTCTTTCTACGGCGTACGATGATGAAATACGATTTCATGAATTTCCTGGACAAACGGTATGAGAAATTGTTCAATCTGAACCCGGCTGCGATTGTGCTCGTTGATCTTAACGGCAACATCAAAGAAGCGAATCCAAGCGCCAAGCAATTATTCGACTCGATTCACCTCGATCTTAATAATTTTTACACGATTTTAATTGGAAACGAAGAAGTGAAAACATGCATACGCACTCGAGAAGAGATCAAAGATTGTGAGATGACGATCAGTATCGAGAATAAGCAATTGGACATTCTGATTGATGGCGATTATGTGCTAGTCGAGTATCAACCTCATCTTATTCTCATTCTCAGGGACGTTACCATCCAGAAGGAAAATCAAAGAGAAGTGAAATTCTTAGCCTATCATGATTCGCT
>NZ_JBFUIX010000567.1:0-966 GCF_056401635.1 Paenibacillus sp. P4_E11
AGTATGAGATTTTCAACGTTAACGGATCAAGACCCATGTTCGTTAAGGTTAATGTACCAATCATTAAGGCAGGGTGGTTGTTGAACAAAGTAGACATGAGCGAAAGCAGTCCGCCCATCATCAAGCTCGCATTGAGCAAATCTCCTGCTATAAGCGGTTTGAAGAAGGATACGAGCAATTGGGTTAATCCGAGATTGTTCAATCCGTATATAATGACATACATTCCGAAGGCGAAGATAAGGATGTGCCACGGTATTTTCTTGAACATATCCATGGGAGATGTGCCCAAGTAAACCCACCTCCAACACAGCAGAAGGATTGAACCCAAGACGGCTACAGCCTCAACTGGTAAATGAGTATAGGACGCGGCGAAGAGACTGAGCCTTACGGAGAAGACGAACAATAGTACATATTGCATAAACCTTGTTTTGTTTTTGAAAACCGGCACGGCATCTTGCTCAACCAGAAGGGGATGGCTTCTAGTTGCACCCGTAGACCGGATATGAACGTTCAGTGGTATGCGCTTAGGCAGATGACGGTAAAAGCATAGAAACAGCAGGGAAGCTAGAAACAGTAACCCGGCCGTTGCCGGTACGAACATCATGACGGTATGCATGTAGAGGTCCATCCCTATTATCTTCAGTGCGATCAGATTCACGATGTTACTGACGCCAATTGGTGCACTTGAGGCGGTTGCAATGAGCGCGCCAGATAGCAGATAAGGGATTTTCTCGTGATTTTTGAATCCGAAATGTTGGAGCATGATTAACAAGATAGGGGTAGTAATCAAGATGCTTCCATCGTTGTTGAAGAAAAGAGTCATCAGAAAGCAAGTCAGATTCACATACCAGAATAGACGAATCCCAGAGCCTTTGGCTCGATAAGCTAGTCCTTCTGCCGCCCAATAAAAAAAACCGAAACTTTCCAATACAATAGCCATGACTATAGTAGCCATAATCGTAATAG
>NZ_JBFUIX010000568.1:0-947 GCF_056401635.1 Paenibacillus sp. P4_E11
CGTTTAATAAAGGTAACTCAGGGGTGATAGGCCCTTGAGGTTTTACATCCTCTGTAAAACTTATTCTGCAGGTCCAGTCACTTACCCTTGTTCCGCCGCGTCGGGAAGTAACAGTGTAGCCACGACTGAATAATTCCTCATAAACAATCTGTATAGTTGAGCGGGAGACACCAACCAATAGTGCGAGTTCACGAGAAGGTAGCAGCAATTCGCCTGGTGGCCATTTGCCGGTTGTGATATTATGAATAGCTTGGTCAAGCAGTTGTTGCCATATTGGGCGTATGTCATCACGGTTAATTTTTAGCATCCATTTCACCTCTAGTTGTATTCGGATCAAAATATGGACCGCTTAATTACTTCATATATATGCTTTATAGCATTCCATTAATTGATATACTATCATGGTGCTAGTCGCCCGAGCAATTATTTTGTCGTCGTCAGAATCTCCAGTTTGGGCGCGCGGGGAGGGCATGGAAGGAGATTCCGACCGTTGTTGAAATATTGTTCCTATGATTGAATTTTAGCGGTGAGAACAACATTTCAAAGACGGACGCTTCGCTTCTCCACCCCCTCCCACTGACCGAGTTAGCCGATTTTCCCTTTTAACTCCCGCTCAAGGCCAACGCCCAATCATCGCACTCCCCCAAAAAAGCCCCTTTGCGGGGACCCCGGGATTAATAAATTCTTATCGGTTAAAAAATACTTAGTGTGACCAAACGTCTGATCACGAGACCATCTCAGCAAGAAAAGAACACTAAGAACAAACAAAAACACCGGGAAAACCCCGGTGCAGTAATTTTTATAGTGAAGCCTAGGGGGATCGAGCCCCTGAGCTCATCGCTGCCAACGAAGCGCTCTACCACCATTGGATATTCACAATCAAAAAGGTTGACGGACCCAGACTAATAGCATGGCAATGCAAAGGCAGCTCAAAACTGGTATCGTTC
>NZ_JBFUIX010000569.1:0-946 GCF_056401635.1 Paenibacillus sp. P4_E11
CGCTAATCGCGATCAATTCCTTGAAGCGGCTCTGCCCGGCCTCCATCAATCGACGAATGAGGCTGCAGATCCCTTCTAGCATATCTTCCTCGTTCTCGTAACGGCCATGTAACACATCATTCAACTGATAGATCGGATCGTTCTTCAGATTGTATAGCGCGCCGGACACGCCCAAGTAATTCAGCTCTACGCCGATCATATATTTGTGCGAATCGTTCACTTCAAGGATAATAGCAGGTCTGCCGACACTGGAGCTCTCCATATACGATTTCTCGACGACTAATTCCTTACGAATCAGTTCCTCTACTATAAAAGAAATCGTTGTCCGGCTCAGCTTCGTGAGCTTAGCTAATTGTACCCGCGGGATGCTCTTGTATTTACGGATTAATTGGAATACCGATTTTGCATTGATTTGCTTCATTTTTTGCTGGCTGGCAACTTTGATCATTTCGATTCCTTCTTTTCTGTTCGCGTCATGTCATGAATAGCTCTAGTGTGTCATATCGGTTCGGATCCCGTCAAGACGAGCCTGAGGCAGCTCCACAGGGGAACTGCCTCAGCCTATACTTATTTGATCATGTCAGATCAATGGGGCTCCGCTGTAAGGCCGATTGGTTCGCGGCCAATGTAAAGCTCAGGGTTCGCATCGCGTCCCGATAATCGCAAAGTACTTGTTGCTGAGAACCGCCCTTAACAGCTGCGATGAATGCTTTATCCTGCTCGAAGGTTGCATCAAGTGTAGCCGTTTCGGTTATATTCTGCGTCGCATCAACAATCTTCAAGCTTTTGCCATTGGCGCTAAGGGAGACATAGTAGTCCGGACCGAATAGCCTGATCTCCGAATCCCCGTTGTAGGGCGATACGCAAGACTCGGTCAATGTCCCGACCGCGCCGTTCTGCATCGTGAATGATAAGGCTCCTCCGTCGTAGATCGTCGACTCTGGGT
>NZ_JBFUIX010000570.1:0-945 GCF_056401635.1 Paenibacillus sp. P4_E11
CCAGCGCAGTTTGCGCATAGCTGAAGTTATCATGACCGCTTAATATGATCATCTTCGTAAGCGTACCCTGCTTGTGAATATGACGCGCTAATGTGAGTCMGTCCATCCCCGGCATCTGGATATCGAGAATGACGATGTCTGGTTTGCGACGCTCGATGAGCTCCATGGCATGGAGTCCGTTGTGCGCCATACCGATCACTTCAATTCCGTATGTTTCCCATGAAAAGTTGTTGGCCAAGCTGTTACAAAGCCGCAGTTCGTCCTCCACAATAAGCAAATTCATGCGCCAGACCCCTCTCTTATCGATTTTGTAGGCAATCTCTTGTTGAATAGATTAAGTTGGGCAATGCATCCTTCCAGTGGCAGGAGTACGCTGGTCGTTGTACCTGATCCTTCTTTGCTGTTCACAGTCAGATTGGCACTTGGACCATATAACATTTTAATACGGGACATTACATTACGCAACGCATACAAGTCCTGGACCGCTTCACTGGCAAACGACATCTCCAACTCGCCATCCTCGGATATACGGCTCAATTCGTCTTGAATGTAAGTCAGTCGGTCTGCGGTCATCCCAATTCCGTTATCCTCAACGGTCAATTGCAAGAAATCACCTTCGATCCGGCTGGATATAGTTAATAGTCCGTCCTTCGGTTTTTGCTCCAGACCATGCAGAATGGCGTTCTCCACAAGCGGCTGCAAAAGCAACTTCAGAATTGGCACTTCCTTGCTCTCTTCTTGCACCTCATAGTGAACAGAGAACTTGTCCAAGAAACGAAGTTGTTGGACGCGTACGTAATAATGCAAATGCGATATAGTTTCTTCGACCGTAAACGTATCCCTGCCCTTGTTCAAGCTCAGACGAAAAAATTTCGATAAATTAAGCACCATTTCGCTGATCTCATCGGCCTCATAATTTTTGGCCGCCCAGTAGATGGAGTCCAA
>NZ_JBFUIX010000571.1:0-944 GCF_056401635.1 Paenibacillus sp. P4_E11
ATAATAAAGTTATTGAGATAGCTGAGAGCATCATGCCTTCTTCACGCGGAGAGTTGGAGATTACAGATGTGAATAAAGCGTATCTGAACTCTGGAGAGTTGCATGTGGAGATTCTCGGGCGTGGATTTTCGTGGTTGGATTCAGGGACACATGAGTCTCTTCTAGAGGCATCCCAATTTATTGAGACGATTGAGAAAAGGCAGAGCCTAAAGGTTGCTTGTCTAGAGGAAATTGCCTTTACGCTCGGTTATATTTCAAAAGAACAAGTTGAAGCCCTGGCCGAACCTATGAGGAAGAATCAATACGGACAGTATTTATATAAGATTGCAAATCAGGATATGAGAAGGCAGCCCATTCATAATATGGCTAAGGGAGAGATCAAGTAGTATGTTCATTCAGGCTACTAAATTGCCAGAGATATTGATCATCACTCCTCAAATTCACCAAGATCACCGAGGATTCTTCATAGAGAGTTACAATAAAGGTAGGATGTCTATGGAAGGCGTCCATTATGAGTTTGTTCAGGATAATCACTCCTTGTCCGTTGAATCTGGAACGCTACGGGGACTGCATTATCAATTGAATCCGTACGCGCAAACCAAACTCATTCGGGTTATTGCAGGGGCTATCTATGATGTTGCCGTAGATATTAGGAGAGACTCCCCCACATATGGGCAATGGGTTGGAGTAATTCTAAGCGACACTAATCATAGGCAACTGCTGGTTCCGCACGGATTTGCTCATGGTTTTTGTACCCTTACAGCGAATACTCAGGTGATATATAAAGTAGATCAATATTATTCTTCTAAGTATGATCGAGGAATTGCATGGAATGATCCAGAGCTGAATATTGATTGGCCAGTGACTGATCCTATCCTTTCCGAGAAAGATTCGAATCAGCCGTATCTACAGAATGCGGAAATTTTTGATGGAAGGTAGCGAGG
>NZ_JBFUIX010000572.1:0-944 GCF_056401635.1 Paenibacillus sp. P4_E11
GAACCGCACTCGGTACTCAGCAAATGCCTCCGAACCAAGTGCTCGTCGGGATCGCCTTATTCTTGACTCTATTCATCATGTCTCCGACGCTGAGCGAGGTTAATTCGACGGCATTGCAGCCTTATATGAAGGGCGAGGTTACACAAACGCAGGCTCTGGAGAAAGCAGCACTTCCGATGAAAAAGTTTATGATCGCTCAAACCCGGGAGAAAGATTTGTTGCTGTTTCTCAGTTATGCTAAAGCAGAGAAACCAGCAAATGTGGCGGACACGCCGCTAACCGCATTGATTCCTGCCTTCGCGATCAGCGAGCTGAAATCTGCCTTTCAGATGGGGTTTATGATCTTCATTCCGTTTCTCGTCATCGATATGATTGTCGCCAGTACACTCATGTCCATGGGGATGATGATGTTACCGCCAATTATGATCTCGCTGCCGTTTAAGATTTTATTGTTCGTCCTGGTCGATGGGTGGTATTTAGTAGTGAAGTCGTTGCTTCTCAGCTTCCATGCTCCTGTCTCATGAGACGACARGCATCGTATAGAACATGGGGGGAGGAGCGAAGGTGACTTCAGAATTTATTATCCAACTAGCAGGAGAAGCCGTGTACACGGTCTTGAAGGCAAGCGCTCCAATGCTCATCTTAGCGCTTGTCGTAGGCTTGATTATCAGTGTATTCCAAGCCGCTACGCAAATTCAGGAACAGACACTCGCGTTCGTACCAAAGATTGTGGTTGTCTTATTGTCCATCCTTATTTTCGGACCATGGATCTTGCAGACGCTTATCGATTACACGTATAACATGTTGAACAATCTTTACAAATTTATTGGTTAGGTGGATCCGGATGCAGGCACTTGTTCCTTATCTTCCTAATTTCCTGTTGATCTTTTGTCGAATAACCGCTTTTTTTGTAGTCGTGCCCGTCTTCTCTACACGTGGTGTTC
>NZ_JBFUIX010000573.1:0-942 GCF_056401635.1 Paenibacillus sp. P4_E11
AACTGGAGACATCATACAAGGGCATTGCGATGATGAAGCGAGCGGTTTGCAAGAAATGAAAGAAGCGATGGAACTTCTCGAAGGTCTTAACGCCCCGCTATTCTTTGCTCTTGGTACACATGACGGAATTGTCGGTAAACGCGAAGAGTTGCAGGTCCAACAATTTGTATACCCTGCGATTGGAAAAGCGTTAGGTACCGCCCCTGTCACGAAAGGCTATTACACTTTTGAAAAAGCAGGCTGCTTATTTATCGTCCTCGACTATACAACATTCGTTCGTGATGATGAACAGGTACAATTCATTAAGGATGTTTTTGCTAAATCGAGCAAATTCGAACATGTATTTTTGTTTTCACATCCTCCTCTTTTTTGTGTGGGCAGACCGTTTTTTACACATTTCGATTTTGTTAACACCGTTCTGGATGAAATCGCAAAGCATCCTGTTGATGCTTATTTCTGCGGACATACTCATAACCAGGTTACAACTCTGCATCAAGTAGGGGACAACTGGCTTCCTCAATTGAAAAGCACTGTGCTTGCCTACCCAGATCGAGCCCCGGTTCATCTAAGTGAAGTGCGAAGTATTTTACCAGATCCCTCCACGTTCGATTACGGTTGGGGTTATTTGGAGGATTCGGCTCCTGGTTGGTGGGAAATTTCGGTTAACGGCGAGTCGGTACAGGCCGACTGGCATGTATTTCAAAAAGGCATCTTAGGACAACTGACCTGGAAGCGCGGTGAAAAAGCGGTTATTACCAAAAGGCCGAATTTTTCAAAATCATCTGAGCTTCAGCTTCCGAGCTTAAACGAGATTCGTTCGGTTCAATTAAGAGCAGCCGGTTCCAATTGCAGAATGCCGGAAGGTTACCGGGTTTCCCTCAATGGCACCGAAATCGGGACTCTGCCGCGTCTTGAATACTTCGACAGTCGCCAGTTTATGGC
>NZ_JBFUIX010000574.1:0-941 GCF_056401635.1 Paenibacillus sp. P4_E11
AGTAAAAAGAAGTGAACTGACCAAATGAAATTGAAAAGGCAAACCCATCCGAAAGGTGGGGACGCAAAGCCACGGGCCTAAACCAACGAAACTGCGTTAATGACGCACGATCTTTGATAAGGCAGCCGGGTCGCCGATTGCATCTGGTCTTTTTTGTGTGCTTATTGAACGATTAAGAATGAGGAGATGACGCTCTTGATGAAACGAAAACTAGCTGTTAGGTATGTAATTACTTTGCTGATCTTATTGATGTGCGTCGTTATGGTACTACCTGTTAAATCTTTTGCGACTGGACCAATGACTGTGTATGTCAACGGAGTTCAAGTGCAATTCTCACAACCTCCTCTCGTAGAAGACGGGAATACATTGGTTCAATTGCGTCCGATCTATGAGAGGTTAGGAATCTCGTTGGATTGGAACGAAGATACCCAGACTATCTCTGGTACGAAGGACAACAAGAAGATCACAATGACGATTAACTCTACCAGTGCAACGGTCAACGGAAAAGCAAAGAAGCTATCCATCGCACCAAAGATTATCGACAATACCACCTTCGTCCCACTTCGGTTCCTAGGAGAGAGTGTAGAAGGTGAAGTGGTCTGGCAGGAGAATATGAATCGGGTCGACATTGTTACGATTAGAGGGTTATACGTATATTTGGGGGCTAGGAACAATGAAGTGAACAGGTCAAATATTGGTTAATAAAAGGCGATAGAACTAATTACGAGAATCCTGATGATGGGCGAACCCCATTAGACCTTGCCCTGCAACACAACAATGTGAAGATGATCGAGCTGCTGCTCCAGTATGGGGCGGACTCCAACCATGGTGATGGTAAGCCAATAAAGACTGCTATTAGGAATATGAACCCTGCCGTCGTTCAACTTCTGATTGATTATGGAGCCTATGTATCCGAATCGGATCTGAATAGTAGTCTACTC
>NZ_JBFUIX010000575.1:0-936 GCF_056401635.1 Paenibacillus sp. P4_E11
GATTTGAAGCAATTCGACACTTGTACTCCATCCATCCCCATATAGAAGGGGTATCAGAAAGGGAGAAGTTACACCAAGTCCAATTAATAACGGGAACACGATCGTAGCTAATATTTTGACAATTTGAAGGTACCCTTTTCTTAATGCACTCGTTTGGTCTTGCATCTTGGAGAACACCGGGAATGCGACTTTCGTAATGATCGGGTTGATTTTTTGCAAGGGAACGATGACCAATTCGTAAGCTAACGTGTAGAACCCCAACATCTCCGTTCCTAGGAACTTCCCTATTAATAGGTAATCCACCTTGGCCGAGAAATAATTGATACTTTGTTCCCCTACTTGGTATAGACCGAACCGGAAAAACTCTTTGACACCGCCCACATTTAACACGGGAATTGGACGCCATCTCTTCCACCCGATGACACATAACAAGGCTGACTTCACGATTGCAGAACCAATCATCCCCCATACCACGGATTCAATGTTATAGCCAAGAAATGCGCAAACAAAGGTGATGATTGTGCCAATTGTAGTTGAACAAATTTCTAATTTGGCCAATACCTGAAACTTCAGTTCCTTCTGGAGCATCACTTGAAACTGTAGACCGAACGACTGGATAAGGAATACAGAAGATAGAATGATCAATAACTCGGTAAGCCTGGCCTCTCCATAAAACACGGCAATCCAGGGGGCTATAACAAGATTCAATACAAATGCAACTACCCCCAACATAATATTCAAGAAATACAATGTGGAGAGCTGCTGCGTCGTTACATGCTGCTTCTGAATAATCGCACTTGAAATCCCCATATCCATAAGCATCTGCGAAAATCGAATGACCACCATTAGGATCGATAAAATGCCGAATTCGGAAGGGTCTAACAATCTTGCTAATACTGCTACCTGGGCAAATTGCAGACCAGCACTATATACGCC
>NZ_JBFUIX010000576.1:0-929 GCF_056401635.1 Paenibacillus sp. P4_E11
GCCATAAGGTTCGGCTGCCTTTGTTCAACTAATGGGCATATGGTATAACGCTCGTGAAACCTCGGATTGCTTCGATTGGATAGGATTGACAACCGAGATCTACGTTCATATAATATGAATGAATCATTCATTTCGAGGTGTGACATGGAGGGTTGCTCAATCAAAGAGTTCTTGGATGAGAAGTCCAAACAACATAGGAAGCACACGAGCATCACTATTGGATGGCGCCTGAGTCGTGCCATCTTTGCGCATATCTGCCGAGGAGTCAGTTTGGAGGAAGCCATCACCGACAACGCGAATATCAGTGGCCCGTCTACTTATGGGTGATCAACGGCGCGTGATGGCACGCATGGTTGCCGCAGTTGACAAAGGAGAACGAAACAATGAAAAAGTACATACTCTTCGATCATGATGGTGTTCTGGTTGATACTGAATTCTGGTATTACAAAGCGGGAGAACGCGCTCTGGCTGACATTGGATTTACCTTGGATAAAGATCAATACCTCCGCGACATGACCCAGTCATTGGGCACTTGGTCCCAAGCTAGGGCGGCAGGTATTGATGAACAGACCATCAGCAAGCAGCGTGAGGTCCGCAACGTCTATTATCAGGATTATCTAAGAACAGAAGCCCTAGAGATTGAAGGCGTAGTTGAAACTCTAGCCGAGCTGTCAAAGTACGTCCGCATGGCCATCGTGACGACTGCAAAACGTGCGGATTTTCATCTTATTCATGAAAAGCGCCAGATTAGACAATTCATGGAATTCGTCCTTGTTCGCGAAGATTACGAGCGCACCAAGCCGCACCCGGAACCATACTTGACCGGCCTAAAGCGCTTCGGAGCTACCAAAGAAGAGACCTTGGTTGTAGAGGATTCAAACAGAGGGTTGAACTCAGCCGTGGCGGCTGGTATCGACTGTGCTATTGTC
>NZ_JBFUIX010000577.1:0-928 GCF_056401635.1 Paenibacillus sp. P4_E11
ACATTGTTCAACCCGTTGCTAATTCCAAATGCAGCTAAAGCCAAACACACACTGATAACCGGTGAAGTTTGATTCAATGTCACGATCCACACTGACCCAAATGTCATCAGTATTCCGGACACGAGCAATGCTGGTCGAGGTCCTGATTTATCGATCCATCGGCCTGCTATTGGAGAAGTAACGAGCGAGCACAAGCCTAAGCTTAGCATGAGAATCCCTGTATGGAACTCGCTGACATGACGTACCGATTGCAAGTAGGACGGAAGCCCAAAAAAGAGCGAGTAAAAAAGTACGTTAACGAGCATGAATTCGACATTGACCCAAGTCATCGCAGGATATTTGGCGAATGTGCGCAAAGGAATAAAGGGTGACTTCGCTTTTAACTCATGTCGTACGAAAGCCGCAAGTAGCACGAGGCCTATCAGCCCGACAATAACATTACTTAATGAGATTTGCCCAGATGATTTTGCTGACAGTAATCCAACGAGCAGGGCAACAAGACCCACTGTGAATAGCAGGATCCCTGACGCATCAATCAAATCAAACCATTTACGAAAGGACATGCCCAGTGCAACGGATGTTGACGGTTCGTCCTTAGGAATATTCCTCCAAGCTA
The DNA here is from genome assembly GCF_056401635.1 of Paenibacillus sp. P4_E11. Lineage (NCBI taxonomy): Bacteria > Bacillati > Bacillota > Bacilli > Caryophanales > Paenibacillaceae > Paenibacillus > Paenibacillus sp. P4_E11. Next base: position 617 of record NZ_JBFUIX010000577.1, read on the forward strand.
ATAGAAAACTCACCACCACGAACGGAATATTGACGAAAAAGATAGCAGGCCAGCCCCACCAGTGAATTATGACCCCGCCAATAAAGGGTCCAATTGCTGCCGCTCCGGATAGGAATATGGACAAAACAGACAGCGCAGTCGCTTGTTTCTCCGTAATATGAATGCGTACAATGGCCATTCCAACTGCAACCATCATGCTTGTTCCGATGGATTGAACAATGCGGAAAACGATGAGCCATCCAAAGTTTGGTGATTGAGGAGCTAATAATGATGCAACGAAAGCTACAACAAGCCCGATAAGAAATATCCTCC
>NZ_JBFUIX010000578.1:0-1531 GCF_056401635.1 Paenibacillus sp. P4_E11
GCGTAGTGTTTCTCGGGCTTTTTTTGATCATAAAAGGAAAAGGGCTTAAGCTGCAGTTCCGCATGAAATGGATTTGGTTGGGTGCGCTTGGGAAATCCTTGAATTATTTTTTCGAAAATATGGGACTGTCCATCGGGTACTCGTATGGCTATATACTGGTAACTCCGGTCTCAACTGTTGCACTGCTGCTAGCTTCTGTCTTTCTGTTCAAGGAGAGGATCACATCCCGCGGTCGGATCGCAGCTGTGATGTGTGTGATCGGGGTGTTTGTTATAAGTTGGAACGGGAGGCCGATCGGGCAAATTTTCGGAGGACAATCTTTAACGACATTGCTCTTCATCATTTCCGGAATCGGGGCTACTTTTCATGTGCTAAGCCAAAAAATCCTAGTAAAGGATATGGATGCGGGGACTATGAATTTTTCGGTCTTTTTCTGGGCTTCCTTGGTAATGCTGCTGCCGCTTCCATGGCAATTCGATTTCAAGGGAAGTGTAAGTGTGACGGCCGTCGGGGCATTAGTTCTGTTAGGGCTAATTACGGGGATTAGCTTTTATTGGTTCTCGCAAGCTTTGGCAAGAGTGCCGTTTCCTGTAGCCGTCATAGTGAGCAACACGTCATAGTGAGCAACACCTCAGTGATATTCGCCATTTTATGGAGCTTTTTATTTTACCGTGATCCGATCACCTGGTATATTATTTGTGGAGCAATCCTGTTTACGGCCGGACTTGTCGTGTTGAACCTACCTGTTAAGCAGATGAAACGGAAAAATGAGAAGTTGAACTCTCTAAGTGGATAAAATTCCAAATTAAACAAATGGAGGTTAGTTATATGAATGTTGTGGTTATGGAATATAACGATAATTGGAAGAAATTGTTCAGAGAGGAAGCTCAGAAAATTAAGGATATTCTTGCTGAAGAGTTAATTGATATTCATCATATTGGGAGCACATCTGTTCCTGGGTTAAAAGCCAAACCAATTATTGATATTATGCCAGTAGTTCAAGATATTGATAAAATAGATTCGTTTAATGAACAAATGGCAGGTCTAGGCTATGAATGTATGGGCGAGTTGGGCATGAAAGGAAGACGGTATTTCAGAAAAGGCGGAGATAATCGAACACATCAAGTACATGTGTTTCAGGTGGATAACAAGGAAGATATTAGTCGCCATTTGGCTGTAAGAGACTACCTCCGAACACATTCCGAGGAAGTGGAGCAGTATGGAAACTTAAAAGAGACCCTTGCTAAACAATTTCCGAAGGATATTGAAGCTTATATGGATGGTAAAGATGCGTTTGTTAAAGAGTTGGAAAGAAATGCACTACATTGGTACAAGCTTTGATTTCGGTCATTAGCCGGTAAAAACGCCAAACACGATTGATGAGTCTAAGCCTGCCCAGCGCTTCACAATTGAGGGAATACCGACGCATCGCGGGCTGGAGCGATCATCGAAGGATGGAGTGGAGAAACCTTTTGTAGTGTGGCAACGGAATTCATCCTTAAGTTAGCTAAGAAATGTAGAAGTACATTAG
>NZ_JBFUIX010000579.1:0-924 GCF_056401635.1 Paenibacillus sp. P4_E11
CTTTTTAACGAAATGTACGCTGAAAATCAGAAAATCCATAGGAGTTGAATCCCTTCGGCTCTTATGCTCCTAATATCTAATGCACTCCCCCACGTGCAGCGCGTGCGATACTTTCTGCGAAAAGAGGAGCCTCTCGTCTGTTGTGATCTTCCGATATTTTTTGACGGGACGCGGACGCTTGAAAGCGAATAATGATTTAATTTTGTTCCGTCATTGTATTGCCTTATCTTTAAAGTTACGGTATCACTTACGTCCATAGCACAGGCTTCTGGCTATAACGTGCTTTGGCATGTGTCGCCTTGATGATAATGACCGTGATATTCAAGTTCTCAATGGTGAATGTCACGGTTTACCCGGTAAATTAGTGCAGTAGATTTTTGCAGGCAAAATTCGCGAGCTATCAGACGAAATCACTTCTTGTTGAAGATGTCCACTATAGCTTCGGTGATGTCATCTTCCTTAGGCAGTTCTTTCGCTTCGTAGTAAAACGTACTTCTTGCGATTTGCAGGACGTCGCACATTGCTGATACCGAGTATTTATCACGATTGCTCTGGATGATAGCTACTTTCGTCCCATGATCAGCGCAGCTTGCTTTAAAATGTCGTTCTCCATTTTCAGACGCTGATTCTCTTTTCGTAAAGCCATGACTGCTGCTCTCTTACAGCGACACTCTACTCCGTCGGACATTATCGGTTAAAGGTCTTCCGGCTTTATAAATTTCACCTCTGGATACATGTCGTTCGGACCCTGAATCAGATTTCCACCCGCTCCTTTCAATTGCTTATTAAAGAAATCGAGTACATATTGATTTACGATGCTTGATCCTCTTTTACCATTTATATCTCCTGTTATTCCAGTCAGTTTAATCAACTCAGAATAGAATTGAAGGTCCGTGAAATTGAAGTGTTGGGTACCTTCTACAT
>NZ_JBFUIX010000580.1:0-924 GCF_056401635.1 Paenibacillus sp. P4_E11
CCCCCAGCTTACGGAAGATAGTGGTCAGATGCTTCTTGACCGTTACCTCTGTAATATACAGGCCAGCGGCAATTTCCTGATTCGAGCAGCCTTTCGCCAGCAACTGAACCACGTCGTTCTCTCTCTCCGTTAGCATAGAAATTCTCTCATCCTGCTTTTCCCTTTGCTCTAGCAATCCGAAGGAAGCTAACATTCTGTTCAAGTACTCCTGCAGCTTATTCCCTCTCGTGTCGAACACAAATACTGGGGTGGGAGTCCGGTTGTCATAATCCCTATGCAGAACGTTAGGGGGTGACTCACAGCCCAAGCTCAAGTGAATGTCCCGGAAAAAGGGTAGCGCTGGCGGCGAAGCTATTACAAATCCGGTGGAGAAAAGCAGCGAAATGAAGGTAAGTCCCGCTGCCGCCCGCATCGTCAAATCAGAAAAATCAGGGACATCGATTGACTTAATGAAGTAGCCTGCAGGACTCTCCCTTGGAACATGTAATTCCTTCAGTCTTTGCGCCGAGAGGCTTTGAAAATATGTCGATGATAAGGGCTGCGTCAAGAGGTAGTCTAGAGTCCCTGTATAGATTGGGATGATGGCAGACATTCCGCAAATCATCCCCTGCGGATCTCTCATCAGCTTCACACTAGAAGTATCCAGCTCATACAACTCCTGAAGATGGATGTGCTGGATCGTATATAAGCTTTCCTCTTTCGTAATGATGTACTCGAATCGTTCCTTCGTATCCGGATGTTCATAAGGAAGCCGCAGTTCCTTAGGATCTTGACTGCGGTTCTTCAAGTATTGCTCCGCCTCCGCCCAATTGGATGGGGTGAGCGCCTCAGCATAATAAGGCTGGGACTTTTGGTAAAATAACGTTCTTACCATGTGATCCCCAATATAGTAGAACCATTCCGCACTTTCCCATGCAACCGTTC
>NZ_JBFUIX010000581.1:0-922 GCF_056401635.1 Paenibacillus sp. P4_E11
CAACGCAACCGGTCAGCTCGCCGATCAGATCAAGCTTCATGTAGGTCATGCCGGCAAGATCAAGAGCATGCTGAAGTACGACGGAACACCGTTCCTGCCTTCTGAAATTCATAAAGAGTGTAAGGAGCTGAAATAGAGATGGCAACATTAAAAGATTTCAGAAATAACGTAAAACCGAACTGGTGCCCAGGTTGCGGCGACTTCGCCGTACAAGCAGCGATCCAACGTGCTGCTGCTAACATTGGTTTGGAGCCTGAGAATTTGGCTGTTATCTCAGGGATCGGCTGCTCCGGTCGTATATCCGGCTATATTAACTGTTATGGTTTCCACGGCATCCATGGACGTTCAMTTCCTATTGCGCAAGGCGTTAAGATGTCCAACCGTGAACTGACGGTTATCGCATCCGGTGGAGATGGAGACGGCTTTGCAATTGGGATGGGACACACGGTACATGCCATTCGTCGTAATATCGATATGAGCTATATCGTGATGGATAATCAAATCTATGGATTGACGAAAGGCCAGAACTCGCCACGCAGCGCGAAAGGCTTCATCAATTCCAAGTACACGCCTCAAGGCTCGATCGAGACTGAATTGGCTCCGCTCGAGATGGCATTGGCAGCAGGTGCTACGTTCGTAGCCCAATCGTTCTCAAGCAATTTGAAGCAAATGACTATGATCTTCGAAGAAGGTATGARGCACAAAGGCTTCTCTATGATCAATATTTTCAGTCCATGCGTGACATTCAATAAATTCAACACATACGAATGGTTCAAGGAAAATATCGTCGATCTGGACGAAATTCCGAACTACGACCCATCCAATCGTATTCAAGCCATGACGAAGTTGATGGAGACGAACGGGATGTTGACCGGGATCATCTATCAGAACAAAGAAAAACAAAGCTACGAAGAGCAAGTTC
>NZ_JBFUIX010000582.1:0-920 GCF_056401635.1 Paenibacillus sp. P4_E11
GAGGAACACGAAAAAGAAAAGAAGAAAAATCGTAAATCAAAAGTTATCCAATTGGAGTTTTGGTAAAATTCAAAAGCAACTCGAATACAAGCTCGAAGAACATGGAACAACGATGAAGACGATGGATGAAAGCTATACAAGTCAACAATGTCCTTGTTGCGGTAGAAGGAAAAAGACGTCTACAAGAAATTACAAATGTTCCTGCGGCTACGAAGAACATCGGGATGTTCACGGTAGCAAGGGGATTTTGTCCAAGTATCTACATGGAGATATACGCGATTTGGGCAAAACGAAAGAAGTCAAGTATCTACGGATAGCCTAGAGCTAGAAGTAGTAGATGGTGAGTTCCCACCCACTTGCAAAAGTGTTGCTTACGATAGCTTGCTGTTCGGTTTCCGCTACATGTGTAGCGAGAGATAGTAGCCAACCTGCTGTCTTGCAGAAAGTTACGGCAAGTAGTAGTAAGAAACCCCTACTTCTTAGCGAAGCGTAAGTGGGGGAGGTTCATTGAGGAAGCAGGAATTAATACACATAGGAGATGCTCCAAATTCATGACTGAATATAGAGAACTATAGTGGAGGGGCTTGCTCTAAAGCGGCTCCTTTTTCATTTGTTGAACGGGCAGGATAACGCAACGAACAAAAGTTGCCTGCGTCTAATAGCTGGTTGGAGAAATATGAAAGGAGTTGAATGAGAAAGATGACAGCATCATTTTCACATAAGCCCCAAGGATACGAATGTCCATTTTGTCGTGTTTCGGGTATCGAGCGACCTAATCAGGGAACAAAACAAAGGGATATCATCTATCAGAATGAAAAGGTAACGGCATTTATAGCGAGCAAATGGTGGCCAAACAATAAAGGACATGTTCTTGTTGTTCCTAATCAACATTTCGAGAACATCTTTGAACTCCCTGCGGA
>NZ_JBFUIX010000583.1:0-918 GCF_056401635.1 Paenibacillus sp. P4_E11
CTATTCGATATCCCGAGCTTCTCGGAAGATGATGAAACCGAAACGGAAGTCGTCATCATCCGCAAAGGTGACAAGATGGCTGCATTAATGGTTGAGGAGTTCATTGGACAGCAAGAAATCGTATTGAAGACGCTCGGTAAGTATTTGACGAATTTATTCGCCGTGTCTGGCGCAACAATTCTGGGTGACGGACAAGTTGCTCTAATTATCGACACGAATGCTTTGATCAAATAAGGAGGCTCGAATCATGGGAGAAGAATTGAAAATAATCGTATTTACATTAGCGCATGAGCAATATGGCGTTGAAGTGGAGCGGGTTCGCACGATTGAGAGGATGCAGCCGCTAACCCGAGTTCCCAAAACTCCAGTATTTGTAAAGGGAGTTATCAACCTTCGCGGTATAGTAGTGCCTGTTATTGACTTGCGAGGCCGGTTTCAACTGCCAGAGGCCGAATATTCCGATAACTCGCGTATTATCATTGTAGCTGTCAAGGACATGGAAGTGGGTCTGATCGTCGATTCTGCGAATGACGTACTCGATGTGGATTCGGATTCTATTGAGGATCCTCCAGAAATCGTAGGAGGCATCCGAGCCAAATACTTGCGAGGTGTAGCCAAGTTATCAGCGGGTAACCTGCTAGTGTTATTGAACTTGGAAGAAGTACTCAACAAGAGTGAAATCGTTCAATTAGAACAAATTGAGGCATAGGATGACGAGTTTCTATAACTTTGCTGAGTTTCAAATGGATGTGTTGAAGGAAGTAGGCAATATCGGAGCAGGTAATGCAGCAACGGCGTTATCTCGCCTTCTCGACAAGCCGATCGATATGCAAGTTCCCAAAGTCAATCTGTTGCCTTTCGAAGATATTGTGAATAGTCTGGGCGGTTCCGATCAAGTGGTGCTGGCTGTATTCCTAC
>NZ_JBFUIX010000584.1:0-913 GCF_056401635.1 Paenibacillus sp. P4_E11
GGCTTGTGTTGGATGTGGGGCTAAAGTCCCTCGACCGGAGTTCAAAGAAGAAATAACAGCCTTTTATAATTGGGCGGATGAAAGTGAAAAACGATTTGAGCAACTGGGTTTACTCCTTGAAGCAAAGAAGATGAAGATCGCAAAAAATAGAGCTAAAGGCGAGTTAAAGGAAATCCAGTTGATAGAAAAAACTCAAAAGGATGAGACATATGCACCGCAAATCCGTTTCACCTCAAGCAAATGAACGTGAATGGCTTGAGTCATTATACGATAAAAAGAGAAGTCGCTCTTATGAACTTGGAGTTACAGCAATTACAGTTCTTTGTAATGAAGGTAAACCTGTTTCCTACCGAACTGTCGCACTTAAGTCTAAGGAAATTGATCCTGATGGAAGGGGAATTCACCAGAATACGATCACATAGACCGTGTTAGACAGCGTTATATGCAGTTAACAAAGCCTGAACTGGTTGAATTGATTATCCGAATGGAACAGTACATTTCTCACCAAAATCAGCACTGGTTGAAAAATGAGTTTGGAAAGTTCCAATAAATGAAGAACGCTACAAGAGCGTTGAACTAACTGGCAGTTTTCTATAAACTCAACCTTCATTAAATTGTAATATTATGTTATTATACTATCAGAACGTATGTTCCTTCCCAATTACTGTGATAGTAGGTTTGTGTTTTCTATACACCAATATTTAGGGGGTCAATATGCCGTACATACAATTTAATGATTTGGAAATGTATTATGAGAAAATGGGAGTTAATGAGCCATTAATATTTTTGCATAGTCATTATTCAAGAGGAATAATAGCTTTTGCAAGTCAAATGTTAGATTTTCAAAGGAAATATACTTGTTATTTTCCTGATTTCAGAGGTCATGGTCGAACAAAATGTGACAGTCTTGAAT
>NZ_JBFUIX010000585.1:0-901 GCF_056401635.1 Paenibacillus sp. P4_E11
ATACACTACATCCCCATTATCGCTGACTAAGTGCATTTTCAACAACACGCCAGTTTGCGTATCTACCCAATACTTATATCTGGAAGCATTCTGCTTCTTGCTCATATAGTCATCAAGTTTTCCTTCGATTACCAGAGCGTTGCGTCCTACAATCTTTGTCATACCTTTCTCTATGTAATTCGGCTTCATAGTTTGTGTATCCACGGTCCAAAATGCATAATTCTGTGGAAATATCATGGGAACATAATTATCGACCATTGAAGGATCTTTTCTCGGTACCCAATAATTCTGACCTTTCTCGTCACGATAAAATCTTGGCTGATTCGGCGGTATAGGCGTCACAGGTAGTAATTTATTTTTACTGAATGTTCTTCCGCTAGGCGTCTCGCTGAATTGGAGCAGGTATTCTCCATCTGAAATCTGTGTGTATACCTTTCCATTGAGCCTGTGTACGACATGAGCACCAGGAAACTTCTTGTCAATTTCAAATTCATAACTGTCTTGTTCGCCGTTCTCCGATACATAATAACGCCCTTGTACCGTGTCGAAGTGATCCATTGTATTCAACATCTTATCCATGATAGGAGTAGTATAAATGTTTCGCTGAGCCTCTTCAGGTATAGTTAAATTGAGTTTAAAAGCGTCGCTCCATACACTGTATCCAATCAAGACCATGCCTAATACACCGACACTTACCCAGTAAACCCATTTATTCGTACTTTTTCTTCGATGGGAGTGAACCTTTGTTTTAATTTGTGCGGCAAGTTCTTTGGAGAATGTAGCATTTCTGAACGGTTCCTCCTTTAAAGCATTCGCTTCCCCCTTAGATATGTCCATTTGCCACATCCTCCTTTAATAAAAGGGACAATTTTTTTCGCGCGCGATGTAACCGAGATTTAAC
>NZ_JBFUIX010000586.1:0-899 GCF_056401635.1 Paenibacillus sp. P4_E11
GAGGCAAAGAATACCGAAATGTTGAGATCGATTTCAGCCCACACGAGCCTTATTTGGATCAAATTTTTCAAAAAAACTGGAGACACTCATTTTTGCAAGCCTCCAAAGAAACGGACCTATCCAATTGGGCTTACGGCAACGCCTATGGTTTCGTTCCGCTGCGCGAACAGATTCAACGTTATCTGTCACTTGAGCGAGGGGTTCACGTGCATATTGATCAAATTATTTTAACTTCGGGCGCACAACATAGCCTTGATTTGATCGCCCAAGCACTATTGAACGAAGGAGAGACGGTTTCCGTTGAAGATCCCGGCTTCCCCGCCGCGTGGATGGCCATGAAATATCGGCGGATGAATGTAGTTCCTGTCCCTGTAGACGATTACGGATTACAGGTAGACCGTATTCATCCTCAAACAAAACTTGTGTATGTTACGCCTTCACATCAGTGTGCAGTTGGGGTGATCATGTCGGAACCCCGCAGGCAACAATTGCTACATATGGCCGCTCAACATCAATTTTGGATTGTTGAAGACGACTACGATAGCGAGTTTCGATATCGTGGCGACCCGTTACCCACTTTGTTCAGCCAGCAATCTCAGAATACATTGTATATGATGAGTTTTTCAAAAATGGTTGCTCCTGGTATACGGATATCGGCAATCATTGGACCCCAAAAAGCCATACGCCAGCTTGCTCAAGTCCATGAACTAACATATCGGCACCTTCCCATTATGGAGCAATTGACGCTTACTCACTTTATTGAACATGGGTATTTCATGCGCCATATGAGGAGAGTCAGAAATGTATATCGGCGCAGACACGAAGCTATGACGAAAGCTATCGGCTCAACAGGCCTCGGAGAACGTTTCAAACTAAGCGGCGTAGAAACGGGACTGCAC
>NZ_JBFUIX010000587.1:0-897 GCF_056401635.1 Paenibacillus sp. P4_E11
CTTCGCGGTCCGATCACAGGCATCCGTGCGGATAGAAGTTGTTGAACTATCCGTGATGCAATTGTTAACTGCACTGTCAGAAGCTGTGTTAGAACTGAACCTTCATCACATCATTCCCAGCTCGGAGCTGTTCCGTGCAGAGAAGAAACCTACATTCGAGGAAACGATTGACTGGATTCGCGGCCTTGTCTTCCAGATGACGGACTATGTACAAGTCGGGAAGACCAAAGGACATAACGAATTGGTTCATCGACTCAAATCGTATATTGATGACCATCTGCATGAGGAATTGTCACTCGATGTGCTGTCCGAAGTCGCTTCGTTGTCGAGTTCCTATATCTCTACATTGTTCGCTGATGTGTTGAACATCTCCTTTACAGATTATGTAACGAAGGCGCGATTGCAGATGGCTACGGAATTGCTGAAGTCTGAAGCGTCCTTGACGGTCGCCGATATTGCGACACAAGTTGGCTATCGTAACTCGCAATATTTTTGTACGAAGTTCAAAGCGAAGTACGGCATCACACCAATGCAATACCGTAACTCATGGACAGGTACAGGCACAGCGAAGCTGGAATTGGAGTAAGCGGCACATAGAGGCTGCAGATTCATTGTTGATTGAGGTGAAAACGGCCGTTCCAAGTGAAAAAGGACCCCTAAGCTATACCCCACAAAGTGAAGATAAGCTTCGGAGCATATTCCGAGTACTTTGCGGGGACCCCATTAGCTCAAACATCTTGTTTGAACCTCCTTTGATTAAATAAGAGATTTCGCGGTATGGAGGTTCAAGCCAAAACTCGCCGGGGTCCTCTTTTTCACTTTCCACTCCTGTGTTCACAATGAATCGACATCCTCATGTATGTATTTAAAAGTAAAGGGCTGTTCGCAGTATCCATC
>NZ_JBFUIX010000588.1:0-897 GCF_056401635.1 Paenibacillus sp. P4_E11
ATCTTATCCATCGGAGATATACAGAAAGTACTGGCGAAGCTCCTGAAAGAGAAAATATCAATACGAGATCTTGTTACGATATTCGAGGCAATGGCGGATTACGGGACTTATACGAAAGACCCTGACATCCTGACCGAATATGTTCGCCAAGCGTTATCTCGCCAGATTACGTTACAATACGCAGCTCCTAATGATTCATTGAAGGTCATTACAATCGGACCGTCGCTTGAGAAGAAAATTGCCGAAAGCGTCCAACAAACTGATCAAGGCTCATACTTGGCGCTTGATCCGAACGCCTCCCAAACGATCTATCAGAAAGTATCTGAGCAGGTGACACGTATGATCCAGCATGGACAACAGCCTGTTATTCTGGCATCGCCTACGATACGCATGTACTTACGGCAATTGTTAGAACGAACGATGCAGGACATTACCGTGTTGTCCTACAGTGAGCTTGAACCGAGTGCCGAAATTCAAAGCGTTGGGGTGGTTAATTTATGAGAGTGAAACGCTATGTTGTCGATTCCATGCCGGACGCGCTCCAACGTATTCGTTCTGATCTAGGGAAGGATGCCGTCATCCTGAATACGAAGGAAATTCGATCAGGTGGCTTCTTGGGAATGTTCGGTAAGAAGAAGATAGAAGTCATCGCGGCTACGGACAATAGTGGAACAACAGCGGCGCCATCGCCTCTCAAGCCGCCTGTGGCGATGAATTCATCAACTGCAGCAGCAGTATCGGGTACTGCGGGTGTAAGTTCCAGCACACTCCCGTCCACTCCCGTTACGATTGCAAGCGCAACAAACGCATACGGGAGAGAGAATCAAATGGTTTTCCCTACGGTAAGCAACTCTCAAGCGGCAGCTGCAATCGCGACAATGGATGAAGTCATTGTTC
>NZ_JBFUIX010000589.1:0-892 GCF_056401635.1 Paenibacillus sp. P4_E11
ACCTTATGCTTGGATGTTTACGAACTTCGTGAATACATTGTTAGGTGAAATAGTTGAAGTGCTTAAAAACTTTTGAAAGAGTGATAGCAGAGCATGCAAACTCAAGATATATTATCTAAAGCTAAGACGCTTCGCAATATGTATCTCGCAGGCTTACTCGGTGGTGAAATAATGCCGGAAGATGCCAATCCGTCATTACCTAAGGACTCAGCAACAAATTATCTATACTTTACTTTACCAATGGCATTGAATTATCAACGTAACTCTTATACCCTTTGGAAGTCCGCATTGAATGCTTATAAAGATCCAGAAACTCAGAGAATATTTGATCCGCATTATATTGTAACTATCAATGATACAAGATTACGTGAATTACTATTGAAACATAAAGTGGCCTTACAACCAATTAAACATTGTGATACATGGATGAGATTGTGTCAGACAATCTATAAACATTTTGACGGTGACATACGTAATTTGTTCAATTTATGTAATTGGAACGTTACTACCATATTGGAATACATTCAAAGATATCATAAAAAGGATTTTCCATATCTTTGCGGTCCAAAGATCTGTAATTACTGGCTATATGTAATAAGTAATTATACAGATGCTAAATTAGTTGGGACTGAAGCTTTATCAATTGCGCCAGACACACATGTAATACAAGCAACAATACAACTGGGATTGATTGATGATAAGGATATTAGTTCTAACAATATTTCAAATATTGTAAACCGGGCATGGAAAGAAATATTAAAGGATACTGATTTATCATTAATTGATTTACATACACCACTATGGTTATGGAGTCGTAACGGGTTTCAAGAATTGGTGGGTTAATTCGAGGATGTCAACTACTTCACTTAACACCATATTCACGCTTCGGGCC
>NZ_JBFUIX010000590.1:0-891 GCF_056401635.1 Paenibacillus sp. P4_E11
TCATCCTTACTCAAAGTACAAGGGCCGTGTTATCACGATTGATTACAAAACCAGACCACGAACAATCGGAATTAACCTGCTAATGCCAAACTGTGTAATCCCATTGGAATATGCTGAAACGCAACTCGAACGAGTGTTTTAAAAGCTTCGAATCGACCGAACAGCCCAACGAAGTGGGGGCCGAACCATATCTTGAAAGGAGTGTCAGCCATGAAAGCCCATATACACCCCATCTACCCCATAGAGCGTAGCGACACCAAACCGAGCCAGTTAGGAGCAGTAACACAATATTTCCTGTCGCCCGAAGAACACGAACACTATAAACAACTACCCGTACCACAGAAGACGCCAAACCTGGACACCACCGCACCACAACGTAGACGGCGAGTGCCAGGCGCAACAGGGACGTATAGCTACGAGAAAAAGGGAGGCGAAGGCGCGTGACCAAGGCAGAGATTATGCAATTAGAGGGACGCGAGTTAGATGCAGCGGTAGCAAAGTACGTGATGTTCCCGAGGCATTCCCATCCTATCGAGGAAATCAAAGGGTGGTGCAACAAGTATTCATCGACAATAGCCGCATCATTGGAAGCAGAAGCAAGGGCAATCGAGCGAAACGAACAGGCCTGGGCAAGTGCTGTAACGACCATCCTAGGAATAGATAACTGGATACTTACAACCGAAAACATCAAGCGTATTGCTCATATGACCGCATCAGACCGATGCAAAGCCGCWCTATTGGCGGTAATGGAGGTAAACCCATGAAAGAATACTTGGATAAACAAAAACTGCTGGAACACATCGACAAGGTAGCATACGACATTCACGGAGTCGGAAACTGTGGACATGTAGCAGCCGGGATAGTGGTCATCTTACGCGATGAAATCGAATC
>NZ_JBFUIX010000591.1:0-888 GCF_056401635.1 Paenibacillus sp. P4_E11
AACTGGATGAGTTTGAAAAAATACATGGATGAGGTGTTTTTTAGTGGCGTCAATTACAAAAAGTACTGTGTCAAATGAGTTGATAAATAAGATTAGAAATAAAACTGCAAAAATTGGAGTTGTAGGGTTAGGGTATGTAGGGTTACCTTTGGCTGTTGAAAAGGCAAAGGCAGGATATAAAGTTTGTGGTTTTGATATACAAGAAAAAAGAGTGAAAATGGTAAATGAAGGTGTTAACTATATAGGAGATGTACTCGATAATGATTTGCTGGAAATAACTTCTTCCAAGCAGTTGGTAGCAACTACCGATTATTCAAAAATTTCAGGTTTAGACGCGGTGACAATTTGTGTGCCTACCCCCCTAGATATTTATCAACAACCTGATACATCATACGTGGAGAATTCAGCTCGAGAAATATCTAAATATCTACATAAAGGCATGCTTATTGTATTAGAAAGTACAACTTATCCCGGTACAACAGAAGAAATATTAAAGCCAATATTGGAAGTAACTGGACTGAAGTGTGGTGAGGATTTTTTCTTGGCATATTCTCCTGAAAGAGTAGATCCAGGTAATAAGCAGTTTAACGTGAAAAATACTCCAAAAGTAGTTGGTGGGGTGACTAAAATATGTACTGAAGTTGCCTCAGCTATGTACACTTGTGTACTTGAAGGCGAAGTCCATATAGTTTCAAGTCCAGCTGTTGCAGAGATGGAAAAAATTCTAGAGAATACATTTAGAAACATTAATATTGCTTTGGCAAATGAAATGGCTATTCTTTGTAACAGAATGGGATTAGATGTTTGGGAAGTTATTGATGCAGCCAAGACAAAACCCTATGGGTTTATGGCGTTTTATCCTGGTCCGGGCTTAGGTGGGCATTGTAT
>NZ_JBFUIX010000592.1:0-887 GCF_056401635.1 Paenibacillus sp. P4_E11
CTCATACTTTACTTCTGAATAATTGTGAATCATTATCTGTTCTTGTATGACATCCCCAGTTCGTTTATCAATGACTCTTCGCCATATCTCATTCTCTCTATAGTTCTTCCCTCCTCTATGATGAAATTGATGATTTCTTTCTTCCAAATGGTATGAAAATGGTAACTCGTTATCACAAAACACAATTCCTTTTAGGTGTTGATCTGTTAACCAAACATGAAATTGAAACTTATGATTGGTGGGATTAGAAAATCGTAAATCAATGTAATTATAAAATACGCTTGCGCCACTACCAAAAGGTAAGACTCTATGCTCATCCGGAAATGGATCAAAACTATGATGATGTCTTTCCTCAATTTTGAGCGGTGTATGTAAGGCAAGCCAAAAAAGTAAATTAGCTAATTGACATAAACCTCCCCCAACACCTGTTTTCACTTCACCTTGAGATAACAACAATCCGTCGATATATCCTTTGCTCACTTTAGGTTTCCCAATTAAATGCCAAAAAGAAAATGTTTCACCCGGTTTCAATACAATTTGGTCAATGGATTTTAGAGCAATCCGTGACATGCTCCCACCACTTATAGAAGTGGGGGCTTCCCGGGACATACCTGCTCACGCAGACATTCTTACAGGGCTATCCCCGCCAGCCCGGCGGTTCTTTATTTATCTATGCTATGCCTAGCACTCTAATCCCTTCGGACCGTATGTTTTCGGCTGCATTTTCATCTCTCTGGTGGGTGGTACCACAACCCTCACAATCCCAGACTCGATCTTTCAGAGTCAGTTCGGTGTTGATCGTACCACATGTTTGGCAGCGTTTGCTCGATGGAAACCATTTGTCGATCCGAACGAGTCGTTTTCCTCGTTCCTTCAGTTTGTAGCCT
>NZ_JBFUIX010000593.1:0-885 GCF_056401635.1 Paenibacillus sp. P4_E11
GAATATTAATCGTAGACGACGCAGCTTTTATGAGAATGATGATCAAAGACATCCTATCCAAAAACGGATTCGAGGTAGTGGGCGAAGCAGCAGATGGCGCTCAGGCTATTGAGAAATTCAAGGAAGTAAAGCCGGACTTGGTCACGATGGACATCACCATGCCTGAGATGGATGGAATCGCAGCATTGAAAGAAATTAAGAAATTCGACGGAACCGCTAAAGTTATTATGTGTTCCGCGATGGGCCAACAAGCGATGGTTATCGATGCGATTCAAGCAGGAGCCAAAGACTTCATCGTCAAGCCGTTCCAAGCGGATCGTGTTATTGAAGCTATCAAGAAAACGCTGGGCTAATCAGATGGAGGTACCATCGAAGCTGCCCAGAACAATGGCAGGACAGGAAGGGCGATTTCAGTTGTGGCGCAAAATCACGGGCTTGCTAATCGTTGGTGTGGTCTTCTTCATGACGGGCAGCTCTAGAGGCATGGCGGAAGACGGGGCAAGCCAGGGTACGAATGGGCTAGATGATGGTAAGAGCGCTGTCCTCTCGCAAGGGGATGCTCCAAGCGTCATTATTATGATGGTGAAAGTCGGTTTTTACCTTATTCTTATTATCGGTTTATTCTTCATCATAATGAAGATATTAGCCCAAAAAAATAGAAGACGTATGCAGGGGAGAGCGGTCAACCCACTTGGGGGAGTTCCCCTTGGGCAGAATAAATCGTTGCAAATCGTAGAGATCGGTCGATCCGTTTATTTGCTGGGTGTAGGGGATAACGTTCAGTTGGTACATAAAATTGATGACCCTGAAGAAGCGGCCTACTTGATTGCAACGATGACCGCTCAATCCGAGTCTTCAATAGTGGGGATGAAACAGCTGAACAAC
>NZ_JBFUIX010000594.1:0-884 GCF_056401635.1 Paenibacillus sp. P4_E11
CAACAAGGACATTGTTGACTTGTATAGCTTTCATCCATCGTCTTCATCGTTGTTCCATGTTCTTCGAGCTTGTATTCGAGTTGCTTTTGAATTTTACCAAAACTCCAATTGGATAACTTTTGATTTACGATTTTTCTTCTTTTCTTTTTCGTGTTTCTCTGTACGCCTTCTACTTTGCCAACTACTATCGTTTTKACATCATTTTCCGTACACCACTGTACGAATTGTCTTGTTGTTTTGTGGATGGCATCGTTTAGTTGGCGGTCACTTTTGCTTAGCACGTACATTTTCGCTTTTTTGTACTTTTTCCATTGACGACTGCCTTTTTTGCACTTGCTCATGAGTTTTTGCAGCTCGGCTACCTTCTTGTTTCTAAGCCTGTGTATGCTCCTTACTCTTCTTCCTGTGATGATGACAGCTTTGTTTTCTGTGGTCGTCGCTGTGATGGAATGAATTTCACCTAAATCAACACCAACAACTTGATTTCCTTGGTTTTCCGTTGCTGCTTTCCCATCTTCATAGCTCATGGCTACCATTAGTTTCCGGTCAAACACAAGTTCAATTTCTTTGATTTCTGCATTAGGCAAGTGAGGTACGGTGATTTGGATCGGTCGTTGTCGTTTCCCGTCTTGAATACCTAAACTCAGTTCAATCACATTGCTTTCTATCTTGAACGATTTGTCTACCCATTTCGTATTGAAATACTTTTTATTCTTGTAGGGGTACTTGTTATTCAACCCTTTGCTTTTACTCTGTTTTGCGCTGTCTCGGGCAAATACATATTTATGGCTAACCGCCTGTATGGACTGTGAATGCAAGGGGAATCGATGTTTCAATGCTGCTTGAAGTTCTGTTTTTCCAATCCATTTTCCGTTGTGTTGGGT
>NZ_JBFUIX010000595.1:0-882 GCF_056401635.1 Paenibacillus sp. P4_E11
CGGAATCACTCTTGTTTTCTCTTCCTCCAGGTACTTAGATGTTTCAGTTCCCTGGGTATGCCTCTACCCACCCTATGTATTCAGGTGAGAGTAACAACCTATTACGGCTGCTGGGTTTCCCCATTCGGACATCCCCGGATCAAAGCCTGCTTACGGCTCCCCGAGGCATTTCGTCGTTCGCCACGTCCTTCTTCGGCTCCTAGTGCCTAGGCATCCTCCGTGCGCTCTTACTTGCTTATCCTCGATTTTTCCGAAAGGAAATATCGTTTCCAAGCTCACAATTGCCACTAGAAAGTCTAGTTCTCGTTATCGTTTCGCTATCCAGTTTTCAAGGAACAAACTATTGAAAGTGGTTCGTTGGTGGAGCCAAGCGGGATCGAACCGCTGACCTCCTGCTTGCAAGGCAGGCGCTCTCCCAGCTGAGCTATGGCCCCAAGTATATGATGGTTTACCGGGGTCCCCGAAAAGTAATCGGAATAAGCTACAAAGCCTATCTTCACTTTTTGGGGTGCAGATAAATTCCATCAAAACTGAACAAATGATAAGCCGACGACAGGCTGTTGTGCTAAAACATCGGGCTTCGCAAATGTACTACATAGCGAAGCTCCATATGCTAATGTACCAAGTTCCTACAGAACTTGAAGTACTCCATAGAAAGGAGGTGATCCAGCCGCACCTTCCGATACGGCTACCTTGTTACGACTTCACCCCAATCATCTACCCCACCTTCGGCGGCTGGCTCCCTTGCGGGTTACCCCACCGACTTCGGGTGTTGTAAACTCTCGTGGTGTGACGGGCGGTGTGTACAAGACCCGGGAACGTATTCACCGCGGCATGCTGATCCGCGATTACTAGCAATTCCGACTTCATGCAGGCGAGTTG
>NZ_JBFUIX010000596.1:0-870 GCF_056401635.1 Paenibacillus sp. P4_E11
ATTCGAACTCGCAGCAGCCCGCATTCTTCGCCCGATTGTTCGGTTACGATCCACTTGTTCGAGAATATCGGGAAACTCCCGCTGTACAGTTTGTAGCCACCCTCATTATATACGTCTAACGCAGACCCGAACGCACTGCGTAAATCGACCTCTCCGACGCTCTCATTGCTTTCATTTAATATGTCGGTCTTCCCTGAGTTAAAGAAGTTATCTCTGAAATACAAATTCATCTCCATCGCCTCCCTGAACTTTCCATACGTTCGAGTTCAGGGAAAGGTTGCAAATAGTGACGGCCACCTATATCTTTTTTGCCCATTTACTTTTATAAAGCTTGTAGTAATAATAGCTTTCGTTCTCAAGCTCAATCATCTTCAGAAAATCAAACCCACATTTTTGAATGACTCGATTCGAGGGGATGTTACGGATCAGAGCGATCGCGTTAAGTTCCTCTACATCGGTATTCTCGAACAAATACTGAATTAGGCCTTGAGCCGCTTGGGTAGTATAGCCCTTGTTTCTGTGGCTACTTGAGATAGCATACATAATTTCTCTGTTCGGAGGAGGTAATTCTTCCTTAATTCCAGTACAACACCAGCCGATAAACTCCCACGTATCTTTTGAAATAATTCCTAATCGTAGACGGAGTTGCCCAACATTGCCCCCTTCCGCTATAGCTTCTAGAAATTGTTTGTTTTCTATGGTCTCGTAATTCAAAAGCCAATCTAATCTTCGTTCCTTTGTTGCGTTCCACGAAGGTAAAAATTCTAAAATTTCTTTTTGCTGGGTAAGAGCGTATAGTTCGTCCAAATCCTCTATTCTATATTCACGTAGGATAATATCTTTACACTCTATCGTAAAAACGTTGTTTGT
>NZ_JBFUIX010000597.1:0-869 GCF_056401635.1 Paenibacillus sp. P4_E11
CCCTAACGGACAACACCAGAAGTGAACTTTTACAATTGGCCGAACATCTACAGAGAACGATTAAGGAAGTGTTGAATCTTCAAGTAAGCATTGGGATTAGTCGGCCTTATGTGAGCTTGGAAGATACGGTCAAGGCTTATGGGGAAAGCCTTGAAGCGCTGCAATACACCTTAATGATCGGTCAGGAATCAGTCTTATTTATCGATGACGTTAGGCCGCAAGGCCAGCACCAGCCCGCCTACCCGGATCGAATCGAAAGTGATCTGATCGATGCTATTAAGCTCGGGATGGCGGATACAGCCATTGGCCTATTAAGTCAATTCATGAACGAGATCACGAAACCTCCTGTAGAAATCCGGACTTATCAGCTGTCGCTATTGCGGTTGTTTACTGACCTGATTCGCCTCATGGAAAGTCAGAAAGAGTCGGGTGTAGAATCGACGATCGATGCCAAAACGAGCCTGGATCAAATCTTCGAACTCAAGACGAAGAAAGAAACGGAGTCCTGGTTCCAGAACCTGCTGCTCACGATCATAAGAATGTTCGAGAGTGACAGGGAGCACCAATTCAAGAATATCTCCGAGCAAGTATTAGCGATTATTCACGATAGTTATCATACCGAGTTGACATTAGAGGTCTGTTCCAGACGTTTGAATTATCATGCTAATTATTTGAAACGGGTTTTTCGCACGGAGACAGGGACTAATTTCAGTGATTATTTGATTCAATACCGCATGACGATGGCTAAGAAATGGCTGATTGAAACCGATCTGAAGATTTCGGAAATTGCCGGCATGGTGGGCTATAAAATTCCGCAAAATTTCATTCGTATCTTTCGCAAAGCTGAAGCTATCACGCCAGGGCAATAT
>NZ_JBFUIX010000598.1:0-866 GCF_056401635.1 Paenibacillus sp. P4_E11
CCCGATCCGCCTGCTGATGGATCGAATGAGACATATGTACAAACGCAGACCGTATTATCGTCATGGAGAATGGAGAGGCAGTGGAAGAAGGGAACCATGATCGTTTGTTGGAGCGTTCCGGGCGGTACGCACAGCTCTACCGATTGCAATATGCATAAGACAAACTAAGTCCGCGGAAACCTCGGGCTTTTTTTGCAATTACCGGCGCAGCAAATAATAAATGAATTTTCCGTCTGATTCCTAAAGGTAGGGAAGAACCGGAGAACTATTATATGCCGGAAGAAGTCTTCAAATTTATGACGGAAATACTGAAGATGCTAAAGGAATCTTATAAGTTCGATGCGATACCTGAGGTGGAATATGATGTGGAAAGCAGAAAACATTTAATGCCGAATAGGAGGTACATCTTTCAGTACCAGTCCAGGCACATCAACGTGTTTTCAATTAATGCGATCCTTCGCTTTTTTTTGCATGGGATTGTGATTCAATCCGCAGAAGGCAATCAAGTTGTTTTAAAGGCTCATCTTTTGAGACATGCGTTTGCCACACATGCGGTTCAAACCGAGAAAATCCCAGTCGATATTGTGAAAACTCTACTCCACCAGAAGGACATTGAGGTGACTTCTTACTATTCTGCTCCCACAGCTCAGCAAGTCTCGGAATCCATAAACTCACTTCATGAAAACTGGATCTCATATGTCGATATTCAAAAAGGCATTCTTAGGGGACCGGACGAACTTAAAGAGATCTACGATGATTACCGAGAAAAGGTCGGCACCATGTCAAAGGTTGTGGGAGGGATATGTACAATTGACTCGGTATGCCCGACTAAAATGGCTTGTGTTGGATGTGGGGCTAAAGTCCCT
>NZ_JBFUIX010000599.1:0-854 GCF_056401635.1 Paenibacillus sp. P4_E11
ACTGAAAACAGACCAAGCTGTGTATGCTGTGAAAGCTTTAAACCCGCAAATCATGCAACGTAGAACAGCCATGAACAACTTTATCTTTTCCGAAAAAGTGGCAAACTTGGCGTACCAAAATGGAATAAACGCACTCCCGGCAATCGTATCAAACGAAAGCTGTATACATGAAGTTGACGGTCAATATTACATACTGTTTCCATGGGTTCAAGGGAAGGTACTCCACTCAGGGATTATAGATATGGAGTGTTGCAAAAAGATTGGAGAAGTACTTGCGAATATACACAGAACCGATTTCTCTCCACTTATTGTCGATCATCCAATTGAAAGCGTTAATGTATCTGTAGTGGATTGGAATGATTATGCCATCAAAGGAAAGCAGCAAAACCAGGACTGGTCCTACTTGCTGATAGACAACTTGAATAACCTGTATCTCTGGGAGAAACTAGTTCGATCATCGGCGAGATTATTAAGTAACACTAGAGTTATCAGCCACAGAGATCTAGACCCCAAGAATGTGTTATGGGACGAAAATCAGATTCCAATCCTTATTGACTGGGAAGCAGCAGGAACTACCAATCCCACTCAAGAACTGATTGATGTGGCCTTGTATTGGTCAGGTTTTGAATCGGGGAATATAAGCAAAGATGCATTCTGTGCGGTTATAAGTACTTATCGGAATAATGGAGGAGCGATCTGTGATAATTGGTTTGATGTGTTGAACTGTGGTTTTCAAGGGAAATTAGATTGGTTAGCCTATAATATTAGACGTTCACTTGGACTGGAATGTACGGATGACAAAGAACAACAACTTGGAACAAGCGAAGTAATCAAAACCATACACGCTATCAAGG
>NZ_JBFUIX010000600.1:0-849 GCF_056401635.1 Paenibacillus sp. P4_E11
CAATCAAGACGTGTGGCATTATCATCTCCATGTTTACCCTAGATATGTGAATGATCAACTTTATCTGACAAAGGGTTCTCAGTCCGATCCAGATGAACGCTCTTTCTATGCTGATAAGTTGCGTTCTTGGATAAAGGAAAACATTTAAGGTCTAGGAGGAGCGAATGGTTAATGGTGAAGAACCAGCAGAGGTATTAATACCGATTGAAAAAAAGTTATTAATTTTTGTGGGTGTACAAAGATACATTACGTTCTGTTGGAATGTTATAAATACGATGAAAAATGGTTAATGAAGGAAATCTCGTCGCGGACAAATTTAAAAAAGATTGTGTCCGATGGAGCTGTGAAGTATATTACAGATAAAATGACGAGGAGGGATGGAAAAAAAGTACAAGAGGATTGGACAGGGCTAGTAGAACTGCTGCGGTATGGCAGGCGAACGGATCACCAGGTTTCACCCTGGGGTCTTGACGGGAAAGGCTGCGCGTGATTGGCGTCTGTCTTTCCCGTTCGGGCGAGCTAGCAACTGATTATGAGCTGAGGTAGGTGATGGAGTCTTGGATAAGTTGAATATTGGCATCATTGGATTAAGGTTCGGAAGTACCGTAATTGAGAATTTGCAAGCGGGGATTGGAAGCGATTACTTCTACGTCTATGCAGTCTGCGATATGGATCAGTCTAGGACGGACGACGTGGCACGGAAAGTTGGCGCGAAACCATACTATTCCGTTGAAGGCCTCCTTGCAGACCCTGAAGTTCATGTCATAGGGTTGTTCACCCCTCCGGAAGGAAGGGCTAAGTTAATCGATCAGATCATATGTTCAGGTAGACATGTGATCACAACGAAAC
>NZ_JBFUIX010000601.1:0-843 GCF_056401635.1 Paenibacillus sp. P4_E11
ATGTTTAACTTGGAAGTTTCAGAGGACCAACGGCGCTTTGTTGCGTCTAATCTGTCAAGCGTGGCTTCTTGTTATGTCCTTGTAACCAATGGGGGACATCCATTCCCATTTGTCATTTACGCGGATGAGCAGCCCGTCGGGTTTGTTATGTTGGCTTATGGAATCACCGGATACGAAGAACCGTCAATCGCAGAAGACAACTATTGCATCATGCGACTGATGATTGACAAGCAATACCAGAACCGGGGTTATGGTCGGGAAGCCATGAAAAAAATCTTGGAATTTATCCGCACCTTTCCGGAAGGGCCAGCACATTACTGCTGGATCCCTTATAAATCCGATAACATCGCTGCCAAAAAGCTTTATGAAAGCTTCGGCTTCCGTGACAACGGTGAAGTCTTCAACAACGAATCAATAACCGTATTGCGACTCTGATTTGCTGTCAATTATCGGAGAACGATAATTGAAGAAAGCGAGCTAAAAGGAAGGGCCATTCCGCAAAGGATGGCCCAATAACTTGCCGTTACAGACAGCGCGGAGAACCTTACCATAAGTAACGGTATTTTCAAAAAGTGTATTTATGCAATCAGCTCGTTTGGTACAAGTAAGAATGGAAACCGCATTTTGAGTAGAATAAGCATCTTTTTTCAAATTAATTGACACCCTTTGGATTTCTTCGAACAAACTTCTTATAATTTCTAATATTGGGTACAACTCTATGATGGTTAATTAGTTCTTTATCACTGATAATCCATGTATGTTTTGATGAGTTTTTCCTGCGGATTGCCACAAAATTATATCTCCCTGCAGAATAAACTTTGTACCCTTTCATCTTGCTTCTCT
>NZ_JBFUIX010000602.1:0-840 GCF_056401635.1 Paenibacillus sp. P4_E11
CTGTATTGTAACGACCACATCGAAACCTAACTCAATTTGATTTTCACACCACCCTCGTYACTTGCGGTCCGGAAAAAGCTGCTCGAGCATGATAAGGATCCGTTTGCGGTCTGGATCGGTAAGTGGTTGATTTTTATAAGTTAGATCCGGAAATGTGAGTAATATTGACAATTCATTTAAATCCTCATCCGATTCACGAAAATCACTATACTTTTTCTTTCTTTCCCACATTTTTTCAGCATCACTTACCGTTTTCTCTATCTCCTCATCATCTGATAAAAAATCAAACACAGGGATGTATCCTGCCTTATACATCAACCCAGCATACGAATATCCCAGCGGATCGGCTAGTTTTTTTAGTATGTCTGGTGATGGTATTCCACGTTTTCCATTTTCAATATGAGAAAGATACGGTTGAGAAACATTAGATGCACTCGACAACTCAACCAGAGTCATTTCCTTATCTTTACGGAGCTGTTTAATAAACTTACCAAACTCTAACGAATCCATAATCCAACCTCTTTCTAAAGTGTGATCCCTCACTATTTTATTTCTATTGCTATTATTCTATCAAAGAGTATTGCAATTGAAAAGAGTTGGTGGTAATATAGCAATAGAAATAATATTTCAAGTGAAATATTGTGAGAGGTGGTGAACTAAATGGAACGAATGACATTAGAGGAATTGGCAAAGTACATCGGTGCGTCTACAACCAAAGTCTATTCAATGGTTAAGGCGAACGAGATCCCACACTACAAGATCGGAGCGAAGATCTTGTTCCGGAAAGCAACAATTGACACGTGGATCTCGAGGCAGGAGGGTCAACCCACAGCAAAATAA
>NZ_JBFUIX010000603.1:0-830 GCF_056401635.1 Paenibacillus sp. P4_E11
ATTTTATTTTCTTATCTAGATGTGATCTTGAAAATGATCTTGATGAGGTGTTGCATCAGAAATTAGTTCATTACTTAAAGGTATCTAATGTCGTTGACTATTTGCAAAGCGCTAAACATCACAATATGGTTCTACTTGTAAGTAAACTTTCCAGATCTGATTGCCAGGAAATATATGATCAWTATAATTTTGCATGTTTAAAAGAGGTAATGAAATGAGTTTAACCCCAACACAAAATGAAATAGTAGAATTAAAAGGTAATCTTGTTGTCAGAGCCAGTGCTGGTACTGGAAAAACATTTACAATGGTCACCAAGATAGTAAAGGAAATTAAAGAAAATAAAAGCCATAAAGTTATTGGGGCAATAACATTTACTATAAAAGCAGCCCAAGAAATTAAGGACAGAATTACTATTGATGTATCGAGGCATTTTGTTGGAACTATTAATAGTTTTGCTATTGAAGAGATAATTAAGCCCTTTATCAAAGATGTATACGGGGCAGAATATAAAATTGATATGAGTACTGATTATTCAATTAAGGTAAAGCACTTTAGTGAAGGGATACAAAAAATTAGGGAAGATGCCAAAATATGCTCCTATATTGAAAGCAAAGATAATTTTATATTTGAGTTAGMTTTGAAAATAATACAAAAATCTCGTGCATGTCAGTTATATATTAAATCAAGGTACTTCAAAATATATATTGACGAATACCAGGATTGTGACAAAGATATGCATGCATTTTTTATGTTTTTATGTAATAACTTAAATATTGAAACATTTATTGTTGGTGACGAAAAACAATCCATTTATATATGGAGAGGGGCAT
>NZ_JBFUIX010000604.1:0-830 GCF_056401635.1 Paenibacillus sp. P4_E11
TATGATGGCTTCGACTTCTGTGAGCTCCGAGATTTCTTGTTCCTCTGCCCCTTCACCGGATTCACCATGAACGTGATTCAGCAGGTGATCGTGAACTCGGTCTGAGGCTTACGGGTAATTTTCAATAAAACGGGAAATGTTAGTTCAATCAAACAGCGGCAGTCTAGGACTTTATTTTCTCGTCCAGGGCTGCCGCTGGTTCTATTATTGGGGTCAGTCTAATACTTGTTTTTACGAAGTTTGACGGTTTTGTTAAGAAAAATTTTATTTTTAACCCCATTTCTTTTTAAATAGTTTTCCTTAGCCTAGAGTGAATGAATGGTTAGGAGGAAACTAAGGATGAAGAAGTGGGTTTTTTGGCTTGTTATACTTTTACTGCTTGGCTATGGAGTTGCTCAATACAAACTGAAAGTCGTTAACAAGAAACCACCGGAAGAAAACAATCAAGCTCAAGAGGTGACTCCTCAAATGAAAGAGCTTAAAGTAACAAAAGATCAGATTTACAAAGGTAATTTGTTGTTGGTCAATAAGAATCATCCTGTACCACCAGGCGGTGAAGAGTCCGAAGCAGTCAATCTGTTTCAGCATATGGAACTGGTGAAGGGATTCATTGTTCTGGATAAAAAGATTCAGTTGTCGCCAAGCTTGGTGCAGAAATTTTCAACAATGATTGGAGCCGCAGCAAATGATGGGGTTAGCCAATTTTTAATCAGCAGCGGTTATCGGGACAATAAAGAACAAGATCAGCTTTATCAACAAATGGGTGCTAAATATGCGTTGCCAGCAGGCTATAGCGAACATAATTTAGGTTTATCGCTTGATATTGGATC
>NZ_JBFUIX010000605.1:0-829 GCF_056401635.1 Paenibacillus sp. P4_E11
TTTGGAATGTTTATCCTTGCTCATTTAACATACATCAGCAATAACAACAAGAGAAAGTAAAAACCCACCCGAAGATTGAGAGCCGAAGGTGGGTTTTTGATTCCTTAATGACCTAGAAGGGAATTTACCATCCAAGCCAATTGTATTGACCAAGTGTTAGCGCACTTGGTCTTTCTAATAATAGGATACCACAATCCGGTAAGTGCTACAATGTCGTTGTTCGGAGATAATGTAACATAAACGTGGTTTTTAAAGACGGTGGAAAAGGACCGCTTTTGATTCTGTCAACCCCGTATCTACGCCATTAAGCAAAAAAGTCCCCCTTCAGAAAAAAGGAGATTGAGAATAATGAAAACCTATGCAATTGAAGTGTTTTTTGAACAATCATTTGATCAATACGTGCGAGATTTATGGAAAAAGTGTGATCAAGAGCAAATTTCATCGTTTATGCAAAATTTCGGTGGAACAGAACCACATATAGCGCTAACACGATATGAACACGTTGCAGAAATTGATAGTTGCATTTGAACAATTTATTGAAAGCGATATGAATAGTTTTGAGTTATATATAGATGCCGTTGCCGCTTTTCCCATTTCAAATGTGACCTATTTACTTCCGAATGTTTCTCTGGAGCTCAGTGCTTTGATGAGTAGGGTTTATAACGGTTTTCAACAATTTGAGAAGCAATGTAGTCCGTATTATTCAGAGAAGCGCTGGTTTCCGCATATTAGTATTGCCAAGAATAAAACCAGTGAAGAACTAAAAGCAGCTATGAGTTTTGTGGTTGATCATTTTGTTCCTCAAAAAATCTTAGTGACAAGATTAGGA
>NZ_JBFUIX010000606.1:0-825 GCF_056401635.1 Paenibacillus sp. P4_E11
GTTAATGACATTGTTATAAATCAAGGGTTTTTTTCTTTTTCTGAGGGAGTTTCAAGATCAACAATTCACTGTGGTCACAGAATTGGTCACAAAACCGTTCTAAAAAGCATGTTCCCATTGGTTTTGAGGTATCAAGCCTTTGTTTGGAATAGCATATCACCATACCGTTGAGCAGTTTCTTTATGGACGCTTGGGAGTACATGACTATATGTGTCCAAAGTTATCCTAATATCGGAGTGGCCTAATATTTCTTTAACTATCTTGGGATTGATACCTTCTTTTAGCATCAATGTCGCTACAGTATGACAGAGATCATGGAACCGAACCTTTGGTACGTCCGCTGTTTTAATCAGATTGTAGAATGTACAGAGAAGATTTCTTGGCAATGTTGGCGTTCCGTTTGAGGTACAAACAATCAAGTCCATATCTTTGTATGTAGCTGGATCATGGGCAAGTTTCTCCTGTTTTAGTACTCGTTGATGCCTTTTTAGCTCCATGACGGTCTTTTGAGCAATTGAGATCGTCCTTGTACTTGCCTTTGTCTTTGTTTCAGAGGAAAGGTATTTACCATCATGGCTCAATGTTTGACGAACAATTAAAGCAGCAGCTTCGATATCGATATCCTTCCACCGAAGTCCTAAAATTTCGCTTTGTCTCATTCCGGTCGTAAGGGCAAGTAAAAAGGCGATATACAACCTGTATTCATTGGCGTTTTGTAAGAATCGAGTAGTTTCCTCCAATGTCCAAACCTGCATCTCTTTTCGGGTTACTTTCGGTGTCTCAGCGTCTTGTACTGGATTATGGGTAATGTATTTTCTTTTAACC
>NZ_JBFUIX010000607.1:0-822 GCF_056401635.1 Paenibacillus sp. P4_E11
CATCATGCTGGATAAAACGACMGTTGTCMCTCTTTTGACATTCTTCATTCTTCATCCTCCTTGATTCTATTAGCAGGATCATACTATATAAAGTAAGCGTAAGCTCACTTCCTGCCGATCATAGCAATTAACCCTTAACTGATCCCAACATGCCGCCTTTAACGAAATATCGTTGCAGGAAAGGATAAACAATTAAGATTGGGGCGGTAGCAAATACGATCGTTGCAGCCTTCAGTGATTCTCCAATCACATGCAGGTTGTCCGTATTTTGCATCGTTTCGAGTGTCGTATCCATCTGGGACAAGAGCAGGATATTGCGCAGCTTAACCTGCAGGGTGAACAAGTCCGCATCATTCAAGTAAATGATTGCTGCCATGTACGTGTTCCAATGTCCTACCGCGTAGAATAAGCTTAATGTCGCCAATGAAGCGGTCGAGAGCGGAAGTACGACTTTCAACACATAGCGGGTATTCCCGCAACCATCCATTACTGCGGCATCCCTTAGTTCGGAAGGTATACCTTGGAAAAATGTTTTCATAATAATGACATTGAATGCTCCGATTAATCCAGGAATCATCAGGGACCACAATGTATCAAGCATATGAAGTTCCCTCACCAACAAATAACCAGGAATCATCCCACCACTGAACAGCATGGTCACAAGCATGAAGTTCATAAAGTACTTTCGTCCCCATAAATCAGTACGGGACAACGGATAGGCAGTAAGAATATTAAAAATCATATTCAATGCTGTTCCGAAAACCGTAATGTATACCGTAACCCCCAGGGCGCGAATAATACTGCCATCTTTGAGAACTGCCC
>NZ_JBFUIX010000608.1:0-820 GCF_056401635.1 Paenibacillus sp. P4_E11
ACCTTAACCTCAGTGGCTTATCCTTCTTATGAAATGGGTTATGAGGCGTGTGCAGCTTTGATCAAGCAAATCAAAAGTGAAGCGGACGACCGGAATCTCGTCTATGAACCATCTCTGTCCATCAGGCACAGTGTTACTTCACCTCTGAGCTTAGATGATGCCCCCGTCGATCAGATCGTCATTGTCGGCAGTTTGAATATGGATATCATCATGAAGGTTTCACATATTCCTAAGGTCGGGGAAACGATCCTGACGAACGACATCAGGAGTGCAGCCGGCGGTAAAGGAGCCAATCAGGCAGTCGGCGCAGGGAAATTGGGCGGTAAGGTGTATATGATCGGTCGCGTGGGCAATGATCTGTATGGCCGTGAACTATATAACAGCTTGATCAAAAACAGAGTCGACGCGAGTGGCATTGCATTCGATGATTTGTTACCCACAGGCAACGCATATATTTATGTTTCCGATAATGGGGATAACAATATTGTGGTTAATCCCGGAGCCAACTCGCGGCTAAGCGTGGAACAAGTCAGGTCGTTTGAATGGATCTTTGAAAAGGTGACGTATTGCTTAATTCAGATGGAAATTCCTATGGATACAATCGAGTACGTGACATCCATTTGCCGCAAACATAACGTTAAGCTCATCTTAAATCCAGCACCTGCAAGAGAGATTGATTACGAATATTTCAAGGATTGCTTTCTGGTTATCCCCAATGAAACCGAGATCGATTTGATGATTCCAGGGGATTTCACGATTGAAGAAAAAGCCTGCAAGCTGCTGGAAAAGAATTTTCAAAACGTCATTGTGACCTTGGGCG
>NZ_JBFUIX010000609.1:0-820 GCF_056401635.1 Paenibacillus sp. P4_E11
TCACATTTACATATACTTTGCAAGTAATTTAAGTTCGTTATTGTGATGATTCCGTCATTTATTAAGATTGCACCCGCGTTTTTCAATTCCCCTAGCATCCGGTTTACGGTTTCCCGCGAACAGCCGATGAAATCGGCTAATTCCGAATTCGTAAGTTTTAGTGAAATATGAATCCCATTAGTGTCTGTCGATCCATAAGAATTGGAAAGCCGAATCAGAGTGGAACATAGAGCTCCAGGTTTGCCATACATCATTATATCACGAAATTTCGTCTGGGTTACCCGATGCATGTACCCCATCCAATTCATGAATTCAATGGCCAATTCACCGTACTGCCATATCAAAATTTCAAGATCGGTCTTTTGAATGAGACCGATTTCACACTTTTCTATCGTTAGAGCGGTAAAGCTGTGTTTGGATTCGTGAGAAGGATCAAGCTGMCCGAAAAAATCCCCTGCATGGAAAAGAGACATGATATATTCTTTTCCTTCTTCGGAAAACTTCGTTAATTTTACCTTTCCCGACTGGATGTAATAGAAATGATCGGCGAAGTCACCTTCAAGGAAAACAGTTGTACCCATGTTGTATTCTTGAAAATACATATTTTGCTTCAGTATCATCAAATTTCTGTTAGTGAAGTATGAGGAGTTCTGGACATGATAAGCGGTTGGCAAATCTCGTACTGTTTCCATAAAAACCACCCCCGTATTCGATGAGATCAGTATAACAAAGTGAACACTGTCAAGTTGTGATTAGTCTCACACTCTATAGGACTTCGCAAGGGAAGCGAAATCAGGCGAACAGATACGCACCGCAGAGT
>NZ_JBFUIX010000610.1:0-817 GCF_056401635.1 Paenibacillus sp. P4_E11
TGACAAAAGAGTAGGCAGTATTGGCGATTTMACTTGTTTTAGCTTTTATGCTACTAAAAATCTTGTAACGGGTGAGGGGGGGATGGTTACAACTAATGATGAGGAACTTGCGGAGAAAATAAGGGTAATGGGTTTGCACGGTATGAATAGGAATGCTTGGAATCGTTATTCTGATAAGGGTTCCTGGTTTTATGAAGTAGAATACCCTGGTTTCAAGTATAATATGACTGATTTACAAGCCTCCATGGGAATCGTTCAATTGCAAAAACTAGAACGCTTCCAAGAAATTAGAGAGCAATATGCATCGATATATAATAAGGGATTGAAAGATCTGGAAGGAATTATTAAACCTTACGATAATAAAAATCACACTCACGCATGGCATCTTTATGTCATTCGTCTAGAAGAGGATTTGTTTAAGATAGACCGATCATCTTTTATCGAAGAGTTAAAATTAAGAGGAATTGGTACAAGTGTACACTTTATTCCTGTGCATTTACATCCCTACTATAGAAAACTAGGGTATAAAAACGGTGACTATAAAAAAGCTGAAAAGGCGTATCAAGGCGCTGTCTCACTGCCTTTATATCCCAAAATGTCAGTAGAACAAATTGAAACCGTAATAACTGCTGTTAACGACGTATACAGTAAGTTTAGAAGATAGGAGATATTCATGCTGTTTAAAAGGGTATTTGATCTTTTTTTTTCTTTTATTGGAATCGTTATAACTGCACCACTATTAATCATTATTTCAGCATGGATTAGGATAGATTCTAAAGGACCAATAATTTTCAAACAAAAAAGAGTTGGCTTGAAT
>NZ_JBFUIX010000611.1:0-814 GCF_056401635.1 Paenibacillus sp. P4_E11
GCGCTGATTTACGCCAATGTGATCGGATCCGATCTAGGGCCTAAAATCACCCCAATCGGATCCCTGGCAACGTTACTTTGGCTGCATGTACTATCCACTAAGAACGTGAAAATTAGTTGGGGGTACTACTTTAAAATCGGTGTCATATTAACCATTCCGACTTTGTTTATTACCCTCATGGGTCTTTACTTCTGGCTCTATTTTATACAAACGATCACCATAAATGTATGGCTATGCATTGTAGTCTTTATTGTTGGGATAGCCGTTATTACGTGGATTGTCAAAACCATTCTAGGAAGCAAACACACCAAAAGAGGGCATCAAGGCGCATAACCGTTTCCTGAATTCGAACTGAAAAGGAGATAATAACCATGGAGAAAAAACCTTTAGTTTACTTTTTGTGTACGGGGAATTCCTGCAGAAGCCAAATCGCGGATGGGTTTCTCAAATCCTTAGGCAGCGACAAATATGAAGTTAAAAGTGCTGGGCTTGAAGCCCATGGATTGAATCCCCGTGCGGTTCAAGTTATGAACGAAGATGGCGTGGATATTAGCAGCCATACTTCGGATGTGATTAATCCCGAGATTTTAAACCGAGCCGACTATGTGATCACGCTGTGTGGACACGCAGACGAGCATTGCCCAGTGATCTCTAGCAAGAACGTAACCAAATGGCATTGGGGTTTTGACGATCCGGCCAAAGTTACCGGAACGGAAGAAGAGATCATGGATCAGTTCCGTACCGTTCGTGATTCGATTAAGAACCGGATTGACCAATTTGTAAAAGAAGGGAAATGAGGTGGCTACTATGATAA
>NZ_JBFUIX010000612.1:0-811 GCF_056401635.1 Paenibacillus sp. P4_E11
CAATTTCACCGTTCTGCGAGATCGAGAATGCTACGACTGTATCATCCAAAGTAATTGGGGCCCCTCCGAGATCCAACACGTGCATTCCATCAGCATTGACCAGATTGCGTGTGGCATCGATCGTGAAGTTACCGGCACGGGTTAAGAACTTCGTAGTGCCGTCATCCGGACTTACTGCAAAAAATCCATCGCCGTCAATCCGCAAATCGGTTACTTGGTTCGTCGTCATGGCACTGCCCGGTGCGTGAATAACATCAATCGCCGCTACAGTTACGCCGAGGCCGATCTGCTTCGCATTCACACCACCTTGCCCTCCATCCGTCGGTGCTGTTACGCCTGCAACGGTCTGGCTAAGCATATCCTTGAACATGACTCGGCTGCCTTTGAACCCAACTGTATTCACGTTGGCAATGTTATTACCAATGACGTCAAGCTTCGTCTGAAAGCCTCTCATACCGGATACACCCGAATATAAGGATCTCAACATGCTACTTCCTCCTCAAACAATTGTGCAATAAATGTATAGCTCCGCTTCTTGCGATCCGCAGAGCTCTGGGCTTCCTGAATTAGGGCCGGCCCGTAACTAAATAATAATGGCGCTGTCGATCTGCGTAAACACGTTATCTTTCATCGAGTTCCCATCCATGGCTGTAACAATTGTGCGATTCTTTACGTTAACAATAAGAGCGATGTCATCCATCAGCACTAACGATTCTTTCGAGCCTTTGGCTGCTGCTTTATCGATAGCCGACTGAATCTTGATCAATTGCTCCGGCTTGAGCTGTATGCCCCGTTGCTGCAAACGAGATTC
>NZ_JBFUIX010000613.1:0-810 GCF_056401635.1 Paenibacillus sp. P4_E11
GAACTCATCCTTCTTATTGTTGCCGTTCGGATCGTTGTTAACGAAGGCTCTAGCCACATTCATCAGATCATCCGCTGATTTGACTTCGCCCAAATTCAGTTTATCCAACCAATCCTTACGGATTTGCAAAGACTTGGTATTCAATGGAGAGGCATTGAGATTGCCTAGTGCGACGATCTTTCCATTTGGAAGCGTAACTGCTTTTTTATACGCAGGGTTATCCTCGAGCATCTTCTTTAAGTTAGGCGCGTATTTGTCGATGAGGTCATTCATCGGAATAAGGATTCCATCATCGGCATACTTGATCAAATAAGAACCATCCGCATCTCCGGTAAGCATAAGAATTTCTGGCAAATCTTTTTTGCTGCCTAACCGCATTTGCATGACTTGTTTATACTCGGCGTTCGGAACAACATTCCACTTAATCGAAATCCCCGTTTTTTCCCTAAGTTGCTCCCACACAATCGTTTTGTTCGTTAGGAAGCTCTTGCCCGCATCCTCCGAATCGCGTCCCATCCACTCTATTACCATCGGTTCTTTCACGATCGGCAAGGTGTAATTCCCTTCCGTATACTTCGTATTCGCATCCTTGGAAGGTTCGCTGGTTGCTTTGGAAGGGGTGGCACTGTTGCTGCATCCAATCAAGGTGAAGGTTAGCGAAGCGGTCAATCCTACGGTTACAACGCGCTTACTGATCATCGATAATCATCCTTTTATGGTTATTTTCAATGCGTGCTTATTCGCGCCCTTCGCCTTCTGGGTAACGACGGATCCAGGCACCGATAGACGACCTGACGGTCTAGTCTACGT
>NZ_JBFUIX010000614.1:0-807 GCF_056401635.1 Paenibacillus sp. P4_E11
TCAGCCCTACCATTTTTACCTCACGGCAGAAACGGTCAATTAGCTGCTTATTGCTGTCGGAGCCATAGATTTTTTCATATCTTTCCCAACTTTTCGGCTGGCTGGTTTTGATGAAGGTTAAAAAGGTTTCCTTATCCAATGCCAATTTACGGTCAAAGTCAGCGGAGTTTCCCTTTTGATAGCCGCCTTTGGTGATAAGGTACTCCTCGATGTCTTGTTCAAAACGTTTTTCTTTTACGTCAAAATCAGACACGCTTACACCTCCTTCTTTCCTGTCACAACCTCATAGATAAGGGATTTTTTGTATTCGGTGAGTTTGTCGATGAGGGATTGCTTACCTACAATTTGCTCATCAATTTTTGCTATTCTGATCTTCAAATATTTGACGATATTATGTTGTTCCTCTTTGCTTGGTAGCGCGATATAGAAGTCTTTTAAGGTTCTCAACGATAAATTGGCTATCGTAGAGCCGCATAAACTTAATTCCATAATTATACGAGCAACAGAACTCTGCAAATAGTAGCGTACGAAATCTTTATTTTCATCTGGCCTTAGTGTTATGTACCCAGCGCTTTTGCCAAGTAACACCTGCTCACCATGATAAAATGACGTTTTTCCATATGTTGCACCGTTTAACGTAATAAGGATTGTGTTTTCATTCAATAGTGGTTTCTTATACTTTTTATACTCCTGGGCATTCAGCTTGTCTGTGCTTTCCTTAAATACAAGAAATTCCTGCCCAATATTGTTTCCATTCAAAAAATAGAAATCGCCATCATTATCATACTCGGGCGTAGTATGTATGCC
>NZ_JBFUIX010000615.1:0-804 GCF_056401635.1 Paenibacillus sp. P4_E11
GCTATGGCGCTATATCCGATGGTTTCACAAATCGTGCCTAGCTACCTTCGTCCCTTCACAGGAAACAGCCGACCAGCTTGCGGATCAAAGTATTCAAGGTTTAGAGCTGTGGAAGCGTGGTGTGGATTGCAACCTCTTCCATCCCTTGAGGAAAAGCACGTCTATCCGTGAAAAATACGGGATTCAGGAAAAATATATCCTTCTGTATGTAGGCCGACTTGCGCCAGAAAAGGATCTGGATCTAATGCCGGCGATTATGCGAAAACTACCTGATTCTCTTCGTGATCAAGTTCATTGGATCTTTGCGGGAGACGGCCCTCTGCTTAAACAGTTGCAAGAGTCCGCTCCGATCCATGCAACATTCACGGGATACGTGCAAGGCGAAGCATTAGCGGAGCTGTATGCGTCTGCCGATCTATTCGTCTTCCCGTCCAGCACGGAGACGTTCGGTAATGTAGTCCTGGAAGCCTTAGCCTCGGGTACGCCGGCCATTGGCGCTGCGTCTGGTGGGGTGCAGGAGATTATTCAGCATGGCCGCACCGGGATGCTATGTCCTGCCCACGATGCTGATGCTTTCGTTCAAGCCATCACCAACCTATTAGAGCAGCCGGACACGCTAGCGAATTGGGGGCATGCCGGCCGAGCCTATGCCCTGACCCAATCGTGGGAGGTGATTTTGGACCATTTGCTGCAAAAATACGAACAAATCGTGGGCACCAATGCATCGAGAGGTAAACCATTTTCTGCATAACTGGGTGGGAGGGATAAGCCATGAGAGTCGCTGTAATCGGCACAGGTTATGTC
>NZ_JBFUIX010000616.1:0-800 GCF_056401635.1 Paenibacillus sp. P4_E11
TCTTTGATGAGTGCGGCATCTTTCTTCTTAGGCGCATGTTTCTGAAATATCTTTCCGTAGTCTAAAGCATTCCGAATCAAGCGACCGCAATACTTCGCATTCAACACAATACGCTTGATGTCATATTCTTTCCACTCTGGTTTATCAGAGTAAGTAGGTGCATTATTACTGTTCAAATGTCGCGCTATCCGTCTGATACCATAACCTTGCAAGTATAACGAAAACACTTCTCGCACTACTTCTGCTTGTTTCTCGTTGATCGTTAACTTTCCTTCTGAGTAGTCGTATCCATAGAGACGATTAACGAACAATTTCCCCGCTTTAGCACTTCTATCTAATGCTTGAATCATGCGTTCAGACTTCATTACAGATTCCTGTTGTGCAATCCAGAAATAGAGTTCCATATGCTTGAAATCAGCGTCCTTAGAGGAATCAAGCGCACCTTCAATGGATATGACGTTGACCTCTTTCAAACGGAGTTCTCTTAGGGCATCAACTATTAGTATGTCTCTGCCAAATCGACTCAACGTAGGCACATATATCGTCTTGAACAATGGCTCTCTTTTCAAGTCTCTGTAGAAGATTAGCTTACCCTGTTCGACCTTCGAATTAACCCCTGCATCATATACCATTTGCAAGAAGGACGGACGCTTCTTTGCTGATGTACCTGTCTTCTTATCAGCGTAGATTTTGACAAGTTCGAACTCTGTTCCAACGAAATAGTTTGAGAAGTGATTATGCTGTGCTTCATAAGTCTCTGCTTGTTCTGTGGAATTAGTCGATACTCGAATGTATACGGC
>NZ_JBFUIX010000617.1:0-792 GCF_056401635.1 Paenibacillus sp. P4_E11
AGCATGGGCGTTGAGAGAGGTTATGTGCTCTCTGTTGGAAACGCAACCATTGACAAGGAAGAATGGGAGAAAGAAATGAAGCAGATTGAAGCCCCCGGACAGCACAATATCCGGGAGCACAAACGTGTTTTTGCCATGTATAAGGGAGACTATCTGGGGGATTACGGATACCTGTGGGCCGAATACGAAACCGAGCGTCTGAGGCGCCTGTGGCTGAATCATGCGTATCTTCTAAGCGATTATTATCTTGAGCAAAAGCTGCCGGAATCTGCTATTGAAATGAACAATGCCATCCAGCAACGGTACCCCTTAGAAGAGGAAAGTTACTTTAACCTTATGAAGCTGTATAACTCCTTGGGTAATCGAATGGGCGTGTCTGATCAATACAACTTGCTGAATACAAGACTAGCCCAGGAATTGGATATTGCTTGCAGTGCTCCTATTTCAGCCTGGTATAAATCCTGGAACAAGAGTACTAGATTGGGAGTATGAACGGATATCAATTGGATATTGTAAATGAAACTGTAGTGCCTGCACCAGGAGCACTTTGAATATATAGACCCTTGCCGTATATTTGTTTCAACCTTCGATCTGTATTGCGCAGTCCGATTCCCGTCTTTTGTCCTGGACGGGGTTCGAGGACATTGCGCAGTTTGTCTTCTGTCATTCCAACTCCATCATCGATGATCGAGATCTCAACGTGATCAATGTTATCCTTAATGCGAATCAGCAAATTTCCACCCCGCGAGTTTCCTAGCACCCCATGCCTCACTGCATTCTCCACTATAGGCT
>NZ_JBFUIX010000618.1:0-789 GCF_056401635.1 Paenibacillus sp. P4_E11
CCACATGTCCAAGCAGCAACAGCCGGAAGAGTATAACGAGGAAGGTGTTCGTTACGGAATCCCGGCGGTAAGAGGGGATGTTGGGGGCGTCAATATGTCCATCCGTAAAGATTGGTTGGATAAACTCAACATGAAGATTCCGACGACAATTGACGAACTGACAGCTACTTTGAGAGCGTTTAAAGAGAAAGATCCAGGTGGAGTCGGCAAAGATAAAGTGGTGCCTTATGCTCTTGGATCGTTGGCTGGCGGACAATTATCATTCTTCTATAGTCCGATGTATGCATTCGGAGTTAATGGTGATGGTGTAGGTGCTGATGGAATGTATATGTCTTCAGGAAATTACAAGGACGGCGTATTTACTTCCGGATTCGCTACACCGGAAGGGAAAAATTTCTTCAAATGGTTTAATGGGCTTTACCAAGAAGGTTTGATACCAAAGGAATTTGCAACAGACCTCAATTCAGCGCAGCTGAATCAGGATTATAATAAAGGAAATGTTGGCTTTATCGATGGGAATAACCCTGCACCA
This sequence comes from Paenibacillus sp. P4_E11, assembly GCF_056401635.1. Classification (NCBI taxonomy): domain Bacteria; kingdom Bacillati; phylum Bacillota; class Bacilli; order Caryophanales; family Paenibacillaceae; genus Paenibacillus; species Paenibacillus sp. P4_E11. The sequence continues at coordinate 533 of NZ_JBFUIX010000618.1, forward strand.
TCACACACCAATGTGGTTAGAAAGGCGTCAGGGAACCCGAATGTAACCTATGTTACTGTTCCTCCGCTGCTTCGTCCAGATGGATCGCAGTATTTTTCTCCGAACGCTATGTATGGTATGTATATGATGATTCCGAAGAAGACACCTGAGAAGAATGCTATTGCCGTCATGAAATATTTGAACTGGATGGCTCAACCGGAAATTATCGAACAGCTGAATAATGGTATTGAAGGCGTCCACTGGAAACGTGTTGATGG
>NZ_JBFUIX010000619.1:0-782 GCF_056401635.1 Paenibacillus sp. P4_E11
GTTGAAGGATGATATTCAATGGATAACCGATGAGTTTGCACAAGTATTCCCAATGTTTGAAAAAACACTAAAGCACGACGGCTCGAAAAGGACAATGATCGTACCTTTCATAGACCAGAGGGAAAAGCTCTGTGCTTTGTTGGATGACCCACGTATACACGGTATTTGCACATCGCTGCTGGGGGAAGATTTTAATTATATGGGCAGTGATGGAAACTATTATTCAGGCGAAACGAATTGGCATGCAGACGGCATAAATTTGAAAAGACGACACATCAAAATCGCTATTTATTTGGATAAGCTGAATCAATCGAATGGCGCACTTCGGGTAATTCCGGGCAGTCACCTTCATCATGATAAATTTGGCAATGCAATGTTAAAGAAAACGTCCAAAAGCCAAACGTTCTGGGGTATGAAAGGTTCGGAAATCCCTGCTGTGGTCTTAGATGTAGAACCAGGCGATCTGCTGTTGTTTCATCATCAGACGATTCATTCTTCATGGGGCGGCGGAAGCGACCGCAGAATGTTCACGTTGAATTTATGCGAGCGTTTTAAGCAAGATGAATTGGAGGAATTGACCGCATATGTGACCCAACATGCAGCTTATCGTAGAAATCGGTATTACACCCCTACGATGATGGAAACAGCCGGTCCGCAAAGAATGGAACATTTGGAACAGGTCATGTCGGTAGATCGCGATTTCGATGAATTAACCAAGCACTTAACTCGTATCGACTAAATTTCAAGGAGGTAGGAGTCTGTCCGACGATCTGATTTTCGTG
>NZ_JBFUIX010000620.1:0-780 GCF_056401635.1 Paenibacillus sp. P4_E11
CTATAGTATACTTTGATACAAAGATGTATTTTAAAGAAAATGGAATTACGTATGGAGGATGTACGATTATGAAGCCAAAACGCGCCACGTCCCGAAGTCGTCTGGATGATATGGTTGCCACGTTAAAGCAAGATATATTAGGCGGGGTCCGTGTGGAAGGCGAGTTTCTCCCTTCGGAACTGGAGCTCGGAGAACAATATACGCTAAGCAAGAATACGATCCGTAAAGGATTAGATGTCCTTGTCGCCGACGGCTTCATTGAGAAAGTGCCGAGAATCGGAGCGCGTATCATCCGCAAGAAGGAGAAGACGGGGGAAGTTATCCGCTTCGGCTACTACCCTACGTTGGACAAGGAAACTCAACTACTCGAGCTCGTAAACCGATTCAACGAAATGCAGACCGATATCCAAGTCGAGCCTTATCCAGTCGGTTTTCCTAGAAAGCATGATGCGGTGGAAACGTATTTGCAGGAGGGCTTATTCGATGTCATCACGGTGAACCTGTACAATTATGAATTCATGCGCAGAGATTCGCCAGAGAAAAGCATTCTGGAACCATTCGAGCCGCAAACGGAAATGTACCCTTTCCTGAACGCGCCTTTCATCGATAACGGGCATCAATACGTACTCCCCTTCGTTTTCACCCCTGTCTTTTTGTGTTACAACAAGGCGCATTTCCATGAGTTGAACTTGTCGGAGCCTGACAGCAGCTGGACATGGGACGATCTCCGGGAAACTGCATCGAAGCTCACGAAGAGCAACGAACGATTGGGGTTCCTAT
>NZ_JBFUIX010000621.1:0-777 GCF_056401635.1 Paenibacillus sp. P4_E11
GCTTTATGTTGTTCTTATTCAAATCTCCTAAAGTATCTTCGGTTACAAATTCATGAATCAAGCTGATAATATAATCAACCTCAGCTTTTGGTCGCTTCCAGTTCTCAGTGGAGAAAGCGTACAGGGTTAAGAATTCAACATTATTTTTCTTACAAAATCGTATCGTTTTCTTCATTGTCTTCATTCCAGCAAAATGCCCTGCAGTGCGAGGTAACCCTCTGTTTGTTGCCCATCTTCCGTTCCCATCCATCATAATAGCGATGTGCTTAGGTAACATGTCATTCCAATTAATTTTATTCTTCATGACCCTGGATTTGAATAGAACCATTAACTCGAATAACATGCCCACATCGCCTCTTTCGGATATTATCGATTATTAATGCATTGGGATCGATTCGATATTTGGATCTTATATCCATAATAGCACATGCGTTCCCATAAATATACAACCGCCTATTCATCTCACCGAACATATAAACTGGTGAGGCTGCTGATGTATCTGCTCAGCAGCCTCATGAAGTTTCAATAAAGTTGTTACCTCCACTATACCCGGATTGTCTTCCACTTTCCTTTCCGGAAGCGGATTGCGAACAAGCTAGATCGGAACACTTGGTCAATCGCCAGTGCGAGCCATGCACCGAACAGCCCCCAATCAAACACGAAAATGAACAAACTCGTTAACAGCACCCTGAAGAGGATAACACCCCAGAACGCTACCTTCATGTTGTATTTCGTGTCTCCAGCTCCCCGTAAAGCACCGGCTAGCACATATTGCGC
>NZ_JBFUIX010000622.1:0-776 GCF_056401635.1 Paenibacillus sp. P4_E11
GTCTACTACGCAGTGTGCGGAACAATATACTTGAGCTTATCACCGCAGATGGAAGAACAATCTTCCTGCACATGGAGCACATCAAAACGGTTCACGTCCCTTAAGTATAGTAAGAAGTAAACCTGACCGATTCATAGGTCAGGTTTTTTGGCGCATAAAGAAAAACCGTACGGAGGATCGAAGATCACCTGACGGTTCTTGGTGGGTGAGTTCAGTTTGGCTCTTGATGAGGGCATGGGAGGAGAAAAAAATAACCCGACCAATGGCCAGGTCCCTTATCACCGTATAGTGAATACCACTGAACTACATCAGTCCGTGCATTCGTACTCTTACAAACCCGTAGAAGAAAACGGGCTCTCAGCGTGTATACCAACAGATCGATTAAAGAGAGATTAAGTTCTTATATTCAATGTTGACTTTTAATCTGCGCTTCTCGATTTCCGAATACAGCAAGTGTATAAAATCGGAATCAAGCTCCATCTCAACGGCCTGAAGATACACATCAATTAAATGGTCGTCTTTGAGTTTATTCATACAATTTCCCTTCTAGTTCTGTCATTGCTTCCCATCTCTTACTTCTATCATAGTACGAGTTTGTTCTAAACTCAGCACATTCCTATTGCATTCTTCCACATTCTTATTTACAATCTTTTGCATTCAACTCTTCATCATGTTGCAAGATTTAACAAAAAAAGAGAGGGAATCTCGTCTATAGCTAATATACATTCTCTCTTTCATTTGATAAGATGATATAAGGTTTGATTACGCTACACTGT
>NZ_JBFUIX010000623.1:0-773 GCF_056401635.1 Paenibacillus sp. P4_E11
CTCATGAATATGTCCGGTGGCGGAAAACAAATAAACCGTCCGATCGAAGCTGGTAAAGGCATTCGCTGATGCTCCTAATGAAGCGAACTGGGCGAATATATCTCCCGTCGGCTCCTCGAACATTTTGTGTTCCAGGAAGTGCGCTATTCCGTCCGGGACTTGAACTTCATCTTGACCTTCTACTTGGAAGTGATTATCGATTGAGCCGTAATGAGTGGAGAACGTCGCATACGTTTTCTGAAATCCAGTCTTAGGCAGTATATAAACGTTCAAGCCGTTCGGCAATTGTTCGTGATATACCGTTTCCTGCAGCTTGGTAAAAGGAATAGCTTGCATGGTCAGTTTCCTCCCTTCCGGTCTCTTAAGAAGTAGATCGTATCCAACTTGACAGTCTCAGCTACTCTCTGAATAGCCGCAATGTCAACTTGCTCTGTCGCCTCAATCAGTGCTTCCGCTGTTCTCTCCTTGCCCGAGAGCTGACTGTTGTAATCAAGCGCGATCATCTCGAATGCCGAATCCTTGCTTTCTCTAAGTTGATTGGCGATCATCGCTCTAGTCTGGGACAGCTCAAGTTCATTGATTTCTCCGTTCACCATGGCTTCCAATTGTTGTTTCATAATCGCTACGGCCTTCTCATAATTCGCGAATTCAATTCCTGATTGCAGGGTGAGAATTCCTTTATGCCCGTCAAACCGAGAAGAAGCATAATAAGCTAAGCTCTCTTTCTCCCTGACATTAATGAACAGCTTGGAGTGAGGATAGCCACCCAGTAT
>NZ_JBFUIX010000624.1:0-771 GCF_056401635.1 Paenibacillus sp. P4_E11
CCTCCGCTTCGCTAGGTGATGCGGTCGTTCCGATGGCCTCCGGCAAATCATTCTGTTCCTTTTTTATCGAATAGAATGGGTCGAGTTCAGTTGATTCAAAAAAACGAACGTTCGATACAGTCGATGAATTCGCAAGTACTTCCAATGCCCCATTGAGATATTTTTGATTCTCTGGTTTATCGAAAATCTCATACCTGGTAAAATGCCCATCACTATTATTTATTTCATAAGTAACAATGTGAATCACCATACATCACTCCTTCTTATACACCTTATCAATCGTCCCATCCACATCAAACGACTTGATGAACTCCTCTTCCAAACTTCCTTCGGCTACAGTTTCGTTAGTCGATTGATGGCGCTTCGCGCATTCCTCGCAAACCAACAGGTTGTCATGCTCACAAAAGCTAATCATTGGTCCATCATCATAATCGGGCCAATCCATCTCAGCATAGAAAGATATATAGCGATACGGGTATATGCGCTCTTCCTCATCGGATACGCAAAAGAACCATTTGTTAACGGGGTCATGCATGGCTGTAATGGCACGTTTAGATTTCTTTAAGAATATTAAATAAGTTTCTTCCTCTAAAGCTTCTTGTGGTTCTTTAGGCATTGCATTCCATTCAATCATTCCCGTTCCTCCTTCTTTACTATTGTAACGGAAACCCCACTCAAACCAAGATGACTGAGCGGCTTATACTTATTTCTTATTTGATTTGTAGCATTGGATTTTGCGTCTTCTTCATTGTCTGCTTCAATAACCAATGT
>NZ_JBFUIX010000625.1:0-770 GCF_056401635.1 Paenibacillus sp. P4_E11
ACCCTTCATTATCTTATGAATGTCAAGTATGGTTCGTTCAGACAAATTCTTTTCACTTGCCAGCATGATATAGAATTTCTCAATCTTGCTTGTATTGATCTTGCCTAATTCAAAGTTCCCAAGCTCTGAGTTAATGTGGAAGTCCTCATGATTTGCTTTATTTGAATCCGCTTGCCATTCTCATCTTTTCCTGCATCCACGACAAAATAATAAGTACCTCTTGTTTCATCTTTTTTCACGCCCATCTTTTTTCGCCTCCATAGTTTTGTTCAACAAAAAAGAACCAAGGTCAATTGACCCTGGCTCCTATAAAACAAAAAGGCTGCAATCCATTATATGGACTACAGCCTCAGTATAACGCTATTGATACTCTTCAACAGTCAATTCTGGAGACTTTGATAAATTCTTCGTCCATGTCATTTGAATCATCACGCTTTCATTCAGAATGATATATGTAATCGGGAGTGTGTCCCGTTTGAAGGCTCATGCCTTCATATTACCGCTCCAGAACGCTATTTAAACAATTAAAAACAGCCACCTTCAAAACATTGGGAAGATGGCTGTTTATGATTAATTTCAAGTTCAATCAGATCAATTGATAAGTTTAGATTCTACAGAGGTTTATTAACTCTATGTCTAATTTTTTTGTATCCAAACCATATACATATACATATACATATGCCAACGCCAGTCAGGATAAGGAGGGTTGGAACGACCTTTGACTTCTTTAAATCGACTGAATCAATAAATTCATCGTAGCAGTCTAGTAC
>NZ_JBFUIX010000626.1:0-770 GCF_056401635.1 Paenibacillus sp. P4_E11
TTACAATACAGGGCATCCCAGACAGCGCACAAGCTCGACACAGTGGCGCTGAACATAATATTTAGCCAATCAATACAAAACCGTTAGAGGAGGACAACCCATGCAAGGATACTTCCGTAAGCGCGGCTGCAAATGTGAGGAAGGAAAGAAATGTACGTGCGGTGCAAAATGGAGCTTCACGCTAGATTTACCAAGGGACCCTGTTACAAATGAACGGAGACAGAAAACGGCTAGCGGATTTAATACGAAGAAGGAAGCAGAAGCAGCCTGCGCAAAGTTGATTGCCCAGGTCGAGAGTGAGCAATATAAGGAAGTATCCAAGATGCCACTAAGCGATTTCTTTAAACTATGGATAAAGGCAAAGGAAACCACGATTAAGAAGAACACGCTGGCCAGCTATTCTGGACATGTAGATAAGAACATCATTCCATACATTGGCAAGCTGCAGATATCCAAGATAACTCCACATGATATAACTAACTTGTATAGCACACTCATGACGGAGAGAGGACTTGGTGGTGCATCCGTAGGAGATGTGCATAAAGTCCTGTATAACGCATTAGACCAAGCACTTCGTTGGGAATATATACTCAGGAATCCAGCTGCGTTGGTTAAGCGTCCAAAAGCAGAGAAGCAGGAGCTACGTATATGGAATTTAGAAGAGGCCACCACATTCCTGAAAGAAGCCAAAAATGACAGAACCTACGTAGCGTTCCTCCTCGCTCTCACTACCGGTATGAGACAAGGGGAAATACTCGGGCTGCGTTGGA
>NZ_JBFUIX010000627.1:0-767 GCF_056401635.1 Paenibacillus sp. P4_E11
ACTTATGCCAATCTCCGGGCACCGTAATCAAACCTTTATCCAGACTGGAAAGGTTGGCATAATTCGGGGGTATTAAGGTGTTAGGATAAAATTCCCATTCGCCATCAAGCGAGATCGTGGGATGCTTGACAAAGTCCCAGTCTCTTAAATCCAACTCTCCATTCAATAGATGTGGATGAGAAGGGTTTGCCGTGGATACAATCCACACGACTCGAATACTTGTAAGCAGAACAAGGAAAATCCCTATATATAGAAACAATCTCTTTTTAGTCATCATAGAGTAAATTATTTCGACAAAACCTGTGAAAACCCTCTTACTACGGAAATTCTACTCATGCAACCGTCGCTCCCAACCTGTGATGAGGTCGAGCGGTTCGACGGCTGAGCACAAGTGATTCGCGACCTCGGTATCGGAAAGGAAGGAGAACGATTGTTGGAACATAGCCAGCCTAATGAGAAGCAAACGGACTTGATTCGCCGTGTACAGGTTGGGGAAGGGGTGGCTTATGAGGAACTTGTGGCCTTATTTCGGCCGCAGGCGTTGGAATGGGCAACGCGTGTCGTGGGCGATCCCCACTTGGCGGAAGACGTGACGCAGGATGCTATGGTAAGGATGAAGACCAAGATCGGTTCCTTGCAAGATCCAAGTAAATTCACATCATGGTTCAAGCTAATGGTCCGCCGACTGGCACTCAATCAGCTCCGGGGCAAGGTTCGCCAAGTAATGTCCTATGGGGAAGTTCCTGAATCTATGGAACAACTAGAAC
>NZ_JBFUIX010000628.1:0-766 GCF_056401635.1 Paenibacillus sp. P4_E11
GTACTTTTCTTTAACTTGGCGAATTGCTCCAGCTGAGCTCCCACAGCACCCTGCTCTCCAAGAGGACTGCTAATCGTAACTTGCCCCGCTTGAACYGGGTAAGCGGTAATCCACTGGGGATAGGCCAGCTTCAAGTTTGGCGGGATGTCGGCTAAGAAAAACACATATTCCCCCAAAGGCTCGAACTTCAAGTAGAAGTCGGGGCACCCGGAACTGCCATCACCGCGACTATCAACTGTGGCAGGTAGATAGGCTTGCTTGGGCGCCTCCCCCGGGCCTACATACGCTTTGACTTCAACTGCCGCTTGTCTGCCGTCCTCACTAGTCTTCGTTACAGTTCCGTACAGGATAGCTGTCGAGCCCTCTGACGCTTGTGCGAACGACCATGGCATGGGCGAACAGGCGAATGCGCTTGGAGGAGAGACGAAGTACGAGAGGAAGGTCCCGATGGCGACAATTAGCATCAGTCCTACACCTCTATGAATGAATCTAGGAAGCATGACCGCTCCCCCTTCCTGTTAAGTAATGTTGATGTGCATACAACATACGTCTGCCAACTGTATTAGGTTGCAAAGTTAGATTACTTCTGTAGTTCGCAAATGCCAATCCGTATCGCTCGAAGCCGGATATCGGCCTTCGAGCCCTTGCTGTGGGCGAAACTTGAGCTGTACGGGGATTTTTTCGTCTTACATGCGCTGGACTTCAAACTGCTGAAGCCGGCTGTTCAGATGCAAGCGACCTTCGTATTCAAGTTCGATTCCTAGGT
>NZ_JBFUIX010000629.1:0-764 GCF_056401635.1 Paenibacillus sp. P4_E11
CATCGTTGAAGATGGTGTGACTCATCAATTACTTCATGAAAGCAGACGTTTTAAAGATCTCTTCTCACTAGATTCAGCTGTATAAAAGATAGGGGTGGAATTATTGATTAAACTTAATTGGTATCGATTTATGATAATAAAAGCCCTTTCCCCTTTTTCAGTGGGGGTCAAACGATTTTTCTTTTTCAGTTTAATGTTGAGTATAGCGACAATTGGATTAACCTTTCTTACACCTGTCTTCTATCGTATTTTCATCGATGATGTTGTTGTGAAGGGTAATATGCATGGATTTATTCAAGTTGTAGTAGGATATGTGGCAATTTTATTCCTCGGCTTTGGGGTAGAATATTTGAGAGGTTATTCTGACAATCGTCTTAATAATCACATCTATTTTAAGGTGAAGCACAAGATTTTTAAAGAATTGTACCGATATGATTTCGTTTATTATGACAACACAAGCATTGGCGAAATGAAGATGAACATAGAGGAAGATACTGAGAATATTAAGTCTTTTGCGGACAAACAACTCATTCAGTATGTGGTGTCGTTGTTGAGTCTGACGGTTGCATCAATATTTATGCTCTCGATTTCATGGAAGCTCTCATTAATTGCTGCAATCAATATCCCTTTAACTTTATATTTGGACTATGTACTAGGGAACAGAGAAAAGATTGTTGTCCAAATGAATCGCGATACCGACAAAGATGTGACCTCCTGGCTTAACACCTCCTTGCGAAATTGGAAAGAAATAAAAGCACTAACAT
>NZ_JBFUIX010000630.1:0-764 GCF_056401635.1 Paenibacillus sp. P4_E11
AGCTTACGCAGCGGATATTCCTACGGAAGTGGCACATACCGGTATATTTACCGGGAAGGTCGGTCTGACCACCGGAATCGTATCGCACGGATCAAGTCTGACTCAGCTTCCTAAGTCCACAACATGGATGCCTACACTACTACGAGCAGCGGGTTTCACGACCGCTGCCGTAGACAACTTGTATCAGTTGAAAGAATGGTTCGCCCGAGGGTACCGCTACTACATGAATAGCTCAGGACCGAAGAGGTGGATTGATGGACGGACCGTTAACGATTTGGCGATGCCTTGGCTGACAGAGCACAAGGATGAGTCTTTTTTCTTATTTCTGCATTATTGGGACACCCACACACCGTATTTGCCCCCGAGCGATACGATTGAGACTTTTTACGATAGCAGTCGTGATCCTTACGATCCTGCTAATCGAAGCATGGATGCTGCTTATAATCATACCGCTTATCCGTTCTTCAAGCATCATCACTATGATCTGGTCGGGCCGGTAACCGACAGTGATTACTACGACGCGCTGTACGACGCAGAAATCCGCTACCTGGATGATCGACTTCAAGAGCTGGATAACCATCTGGACGCGCTTGGTATTCGCGAGGAAACCTTGCTTGTCCTGTTCGGTGATCACGGTGAGAGCTTAACGGAACATCAAATATATTGGGATCATTGCGGATTGTATGAACCGACGGTTCATGTTCCCCTTATTATACGGTGGCCGGAGCGCATCCCGGCAGGGCGCAGGGTTCCCGGTATTGTAC
>NZ_JBFUIX010000631.1:0-760 GCF_056401635.1 Paenibacillus sp. P4_E11
GTCTACAACGGTGTCCCGATATCTTGAAGGGGCGGCGGATTCTCGGCTAGTCGAGATGTTATTCGGGTGCTGAATTGTTTGCTTTCGAACTTCAACCAGTAAGGTGAATAACATCTCACTACTCAACCACAAGTCATAATCAGGGCCAGCGTAAGACCAAGTCTGCTCAAGCAGGTTACGGATCCGTTCCATCTGTTTCACCGTTTGTTGAAAGGGCCTGCGATCATAGCCGAACATCCGGCCTGATCCGGGCTCTTGCTCTAGGAAGGTTACAAAACCAACATGCCAGGGCTGGCGGGGATCTGGTCTATATTCATGTGGCAGATGATCGGGAATATATAACACTGTCCCCTGAGGGACGTTGTCCCAATTGTCTTGTCCGATCGTACGGAAGAACCCTGATCCGGAGAGTGTGAAGATTAACTGTTTGGCAGAGAAACCGGATAATCGCGTCATCGGCTGTTGATGCTCCGTACCCGCTGTGTAGACATGGAGTGGAATCCCAACTTCTCTAGGAACGACCAGATTCGTTCTTAATGACAGCAACCGTTTCACCCTCCATTCCATGAAATGTCCTTTTTGTATGGGTAGTTGTCCGTATTGAGTAATAGGCTTACTGAGTATACCACAACTATAATCATATGAGATTGGATCATTATTCACTTACGAGGAGAGATTGCTTTGATACCGATACCTGCTTACTGGGAAAATCTTGACGTCCTTCACCTCAATCGCGAACCTGCACGAGCGCATTTTTTTC
>NZ_JBFUIX010000632.1:0-753 GCF_056401635.1 Paenibacillus sp. P4_E11
AAGCAAGGCCGCATTAATGGGATTATCGATTTCGGAATGGTCAAACTAGGGGATCCCTCCCAAGACTATTCCGATTTGTTCAATACGTACGGTGAAGAGTTTGCCTGGAAGGTGTTCCAATATTACAAAGGACCTTCTGACCCTACATTTTTCAGCCGTTGTCAAATGTTCTACCATCATAAACTCGGCTTCAGCTCGCTGATTAACGCCGTTCGGAATTGTGACGGGAATGAGTTAGAAAGATGGACTATATGGCTGATTGAACAGGCCAATAAAGAGGATTTCTAAGAGCTAATATACGAAAAAAACTAAGTTCAAACCCCAACAAGGGTAACTTTGCAGAGTTACCTTTGTTGGGGTTTGAGTGAATGAATCGTGCTTACATCACAGTTGACCTAGACGCAGCAGACGCTGCTTCATCATTTCGCCTACTACTTGCGGGGAATAGTCCGTTCTGATCGTTTTCTGGCCTTCGGCAGCGATCTGAGCCCGATAGACCGGATCCCTGACTAGCAATTGCATATAGCTTGCAGCATGCTGAACAGCGGGATCCGCCCAGAATTGATGGGCTTTGTACGGTCCATAGTTATTTCCGACCTGTACGAGCCGATAGCTGACGAGACAAGAGTTCATCTGATTCATGAAGTCGGTATTGCCCGACCAATTCGTTCCGATGACCGGTTTACCCAAGTACATCGCTTCCGCTAATCCCAAGCCGAAGCCCTCCGACCTGTGGAGTGAAATGAAACAATC
>NZ_JBFUIX010000633.1:0-745 GCF_056401635.1 Paenibacillus sp. P4_E11
CTCTTAGGTATACTTTTTTCCTGTTATTAATCGTTTCGAAATCCTCGTGGATATTGATATTCGCGCAAAAGTGGGCATTATCGATCGACGTGCCGACCCAATGAATCTGATTCTCATGAAGGTTGCCGAAATATTCAATCAGCACCATATCCGAAACGCCAGGGCATTCCGTTGTCGCCAGAAAATGCTCAATCTGCGCAAACAATGCAGGGACGCTGTATTGATGCAGAATTGTAGAGCAAAGCAACCTGAGCGTATCCAGGTTATTGATGCCCCGGTGATTGAACAAAATGTTGAATCGGTTAAAGTTCCGTTCGCTTACATCCATAAATAACAGCACATCGGAATCCTGGTAGCAGCAATGCCTTAATTCGTTTTTGACCATAAAATTCCGCAAAATAAACAGCCTCTGGATGCAAAATAGTTCGAATTGCAGCGAATTCGGTCCCGTATGGCGGTATAAGTTAGCAAACAGCTCCACATCTTCGTCATAGTCGCAAATCATGGCATGTTCGATCTGAGAAGAGTGGTAGTGGCGATTCGCCTCGTCTCCGATCAAAAACACTTTATTGTGGGGATTGGAGAGTTTCGCCTGCAGCAGTGCATACTTCAAGTAGTAACTGTCCCCCCGGTGGATGAACACGATAGGAATTGACATGATATCTTCCTCCTCTCCTTATTAAATACCGTATGCTGGTACCTTGACTTCGGATATAGACTGAATCATCATCCTAGAGTCCAAACC
>NZ_JBFUIX010000634.1:0-740 GCF_056401635.1 Paenibacillus sp. P4_E11
ATGCCCAGTATGGTAGTTATAAGGACAAGCCTTCCAGTTCTCTCTGTAAAAGTAAGATTGTTGTGAGAATTGATCATTGGTTTAGAAGTGGTTGTTTCGCTCATTGTTTTTCCTCCGTATTAACATGATTTAGTCAACCATACGCAAGAACAAACGTTTGGTTTCGTTCGGATGATAAATCTAGGAATATTTTGTATGTTGAACTACTCAAAAGAGTGTATTGGTTCTTCGACAGTTCTAAAATATGCCCTTGAGTAAGCAGGTCCCCTATCCCTAACTGGCGAATATATCCACTGAATAACAAAAGCCTCAGTCCAAGGAAACCAGGTGATCCCCATAGCATTGCCAGCAGAGTTATCCAAACTGTTCACTCAGAAGCAGAAATCATACAAAATGGTACTCACTCAGGCCCTGTTGAGTGAGATGAACGCAACGGGTCAACGACAGATACCACTAATGCAGTTGAAACAACGCTTCTTATCTCTACTTCAAGACAGAGAAGCTAATAATCTCCAAGTGGACGAGCCTCCGAAAGCAATAGGGAACAGTTGGGCCAATGTGAGCCAATCCCAATTACAGAGCGTTATCTCCACACCGATTCAAGCACTATCCCATCTTCTGGAGCAAGACTTTAAGCAACAAACAATCGGTTTTAAAGACGAACTGTACAGTCGATGGGGTAATGACGTCCTTTTTGAACTATATGATCATGCAACCCGAGAATTGGAAGACTATTATGA
>NZ_JBFUIX010000635.1:0-740 GCF_056401635.1 Paenibacillus sp. P4_E11
TTACTCACCCGTCCGCCGCTAACCCTTCCCGAAGGAAGRATCCGCTCGACTTGCATGTATTAGGCACGCCGCCAGCGTTCGTCCTGAGCCAGGATCAAACTCTCCATAATGGTAGAAATTTGACTTGCTCATAAACTTAACTAGCTTGTTTTTGCGAACCGAAGTTCGCTATACTTGCACGCTCGTTGTTCAGTTTTCAAGGAACAATCTCGTCGTTGTCGGCGATACATCCTCCGAAAGCGACCTGATTAATATACCACATTCGCCTACAACATTGCAAGAACTTTTTTAAAAAGTTTTTGTGAGTTCGTTACTAGCAACTCTCTCTCCGAAGAGGCGAAGAATAATATATCACGTACTCTACGACTATGTCAAGACATTACTTCTTGAATAAATAACTTACGCTCAACTGCTAGATTAATGATCGTCCCATTCACATTAACCATCGGCCTAGTAGGGTTCGCACTATCCGTAAAAATGATCTCACCAACCCGATTATCACTAAGCCGCACGACGGTTCCCCGATTGAATTGCGTAACCTTCGTTACGAACGTCTGTACAATAGTAGGATCGAGCTTGCCGAACGAATCCTTCACTAATTGCTCCAGTACGACATAAGGCGAACTTGGTTTCTTATATGTACGAGGCCCTGTCATCGCATGAAAAATATCTGCTACAGCAACAATCTTGGCATATGGATGTATCTTATCGCCCTTCAATGCCAACGGATACCCAGACCC
>NZ_JBFUIX010000636.1:0-740 GCF_056401635.1 Paenibacillus sp. P4_E11
GGATGTCGAGAGCGAAGGAATGGCTCGCCCATTCCGACATGCCGATCAAGGATATGGCCGAGCGTCTGCAATACACGAATACGCAAAATTTCTCACGAGCATTCAAGCAGTGTACCAGTAAGTCCCCGGGCCAGTACCGGGAATGGGCCCGATCTGCGGCCCATACGGCGATGCCGGACGCACAATAGATAGGATCAACACAACCATAAGATTTTCCCCCGATTGAAACAGCCCCACGTCTGAGCGCTGGGGCTCTTTTGCGCTCTGATGCGGCAACATTGGACATGTGTCTGTATTTGCAAATGATGATCTTTGTTTGCGCGAGCCTTGATAAAAATGGATTGTTTACTGTACCACCGCGAATTTTTTATGCTTACGTTACACCACACAAAGAGAAAGGGGCTGTTACTAATGACACCGCTTACAGAAGAGTCTCAAGTCAACGCCAGCCCGAACACAGCAGCGAGAGCGGACAAACGACAGCAGCCGAGATTGCGCAAGCCACGCAGCCAGACGATCGGCCGAAAGCTCTGGAACAGCCGGTATATGTATGCTTTTGTGCTGCCCGGCACATTATTCTTCATCGTATACAAATACATCCCCTTACTCGGCTCCATTATTGCTTTTCAGGATTACAGCCCATTCCAAGGGTTCCTGCACAGTGACTGGATCGGACTCGCTCATTTCAAGCGCATCTTCGACAACCCGGAAGTCGTGCAGGTACTGATCAACACGCTGAC
>NZ_JBFUIX010000637.1:0-739 GCF_056401635.1 Paenibacillus sp. P4_E11
GGATATGTCGAGGAAGCCATAAGTGTCAGGCTCGACGGTAAGAACATCAGGGATATCATGGCCATGAGTGTAACGGAGGCAGCGACTTTTTTCGGACGAATAGATYCAGAGGCTTATGACAAAAGGATATCTAACATTCTAACGACGCTTGAACTTGTCGGGATGGGCTATATCACCCTCGGACAGAAGACACCAACCATATCAGGTGGTGAAGCCCAACGGATCAAGCTGGCAAAAGAGCTTTGCAAACAAAACGGCAAAAACAATGTATATATTCTTGATGAACCTACAACTGGCCTTTCTTTTTCTGACACGGAACGGTTGATTGAACTGATGCAACAGCTTGTTGATGCAGGGAATACGATTATAGTTACGGAACACGACCCGTCTGTATTGGTAAACTGTGATTACATTGTTGAAATGGGACCGGGTGGCGGCAGCGACGGGGGATATGTGATCGCACAAGGTACGCCGGAACATATAATTGCAGACAATAATTCGATTATTGGAAAATATCTAAAGCAGGTGTTGATATGAGGTGGGATTGGTTGCTTTCTACTCCTGAAGCGGAGGGATTGGACAGCGGTGTATTGAATCAAGTGGATGATTATTTGAAGCAAAAGAGATATCGCCTTGTAAACAGCGTATTAGTTGTGAAAAATGGCAAGATTGTTTTTGAAAGATACTACAATAAGTTTTATGAGAATAGCAGAAACAATATTAAATCGATATGGAAAAG
>NZ_JBFUIX010000638.1:0-739 GCF_056401635.1 Paenibacillus sp. P4_E11
TTTGAAGCGATTTTAAGTCAACTAGAGGGTCAACTGGTGCTATATGGATACGATGTATCTATTATCTCTTCATATCGGGCACAGTATGAAGCGGAAAAAGAACAGAGACAGGCAAAACTCACTCAAAAGTAAGGAAACTAAATATATATTACGCCTGGAAAAACGGATATAATATGTTTATACAAAAATGGTAGAAAATAATAGGAGGAAATGCTTAGATGCTCGAGCCGCCTTCGCTCGAAAAGAGACTGATAGAAGTATTCAATGAATTAGAAGAAGAACTTTCTGTAGTAAATGCGGGGATCCTGTTCATTCATATCAGCGAGAAAAGGATTGCGACCTTCGGTGTCAGGCAGCAACCAGAGTTTGATAATACGGCCAAGATCATTAAACCAGACCGATCAGGACTTTCAAGTGCCCATCAACGTTCTTTTCGCAATATGGTAATTGAATTGTTAACAAAACAGGACAATTGCACGGACGGTGAGATATCATTCTCGTTTTCTGTGCTGGTTAGAGTTTTAAAGGTATCTGTGTGTTATAAGTCATAAGGAAGAGTTAAAAGTTTGTTCTCGGAGTCGTTTCATTACGGTGCGGCTCCTTTTTAGTGCGCTAATTTAAGTTAGGCACAATAATTGATGGAAGATTATTAGAGAAAAGAGTCAAGTCGCAAACACGTAACTGACAGGCAACTGGTGGAGATCTTTAGTGTTACTGACTTCGTATATTGTCTATACCC
>NZ_JBFUIX010000639.1:0-735 GCF_056401635.1 Paenibacillus sp. P4_E11
ATCATAATTAAGGCGATCCCTATAAACCATACCCACAACCCAATGGTTGAAGATTGCAGCATCAGACTTAACGCGATTAAGACCAAACCCAAATACACGACATAGTGACTTCCTCGCTTGACAGTCAAATTACCAGCAACTCTTCCGAATATGACTGCGCTAATCGCTCCCGGAAACATTAAGAGCCCGATATTCTCTGCATTCAGACCATACACCTTGTTCAGCATGAGCGGGATCACGAACATGACGGACATCACACATCCGAATATGAGAAAGCCGATTATAAGGCCATTGCGATAGAGCGTATGGGTGAATAAGCTAGGATCGACGAACGGTTCTTCTACTCGACGGATATGAATGACAAACACGATCAGAGCGATGAAGGCAATAAGCAAATAAACGAAGCTGGATTCCGTCGTGAACAAGATCAACATCGACACTAATGCGCCAAGCAGCAGCGCTCCTACAAGGTCCATCTTACCTGGTCGGCGTTGTTCGAGGGGCAATAACTTGCGGAAGAACGGAATGGCGACGAGCACAGGTAGCGGGATTAGGAACAGATACGACCAATGGAACGATCCTGCGATATACCCCCCAAGAACCGGACCGATTCCAATCGCGAAGGATACGGTCGATGTGATGATGCCGAACATTCTACTCCGTTCTTCTGATGTGAAGAATCGGGCAACCATCACGAAGATCAATGCAGGGATGGCCGAGCCACCAGCCCCTTGA
>NZ_JBFUIX010000640.1:0-734 GCF_056401635.1 Paenibacillus sp. P4_E11
CCTGTTCAGCAGCCCACACAACAACCTGTTAAACAGCCTACACAACAGCCAGGACAACAACCAGCAGCATCATCCCAGTTTGAACAGCAGATTTTGCAACGTGTCAATCAAGAACGTGCCAAGTCAGGCTTGAGTGCTCTTACACTGGACAACAATTTGTCCAAAGTAGCCATGGCTAAGGCACAAGATATGTACAATCTGAACTACTTCGATCACAATTCTCCAACGTATGGTTCTCCATTCGACATGATGAAGAAATTCGGAATCTCCTTTAGAACAGCAGGAGAGAACATCGCTAAAGGCCAGACTAGTGCTGACCAAGTCATGAATGACTGGATGAACAGCCCAGGTCATCGAGCTAACATTATGAACACCAGCTACACACAAATCGGGATCGCGCAATATCAAGGCGAATGGGTTCAAGAATTTATTGGCTAGTTAGAGTAATTAATGTCATACGGAAAGTCCACTGCGTCTATTGATACTGCAGTGGACTTTTTCACGTTTCCTTCAAATCCGTCCTAATCGAAGATGCTAATGTCCAGATCGACCATGATTTGGTGGAAAAGCACGACTATAATAAAGCTTGTAGTAAGCGATTACAAGGAAATGAAAGATCTGAGAGGATGGGGAAATGGGAATGGCAGTGAAAATCGGTATTGTCGGAATGAACGGCATCGGGAACAATCACGCGCTTTGCCATCAAGCGGACGATCTTGCAGATTTGGTAGCGG
>NZ_JBFUIX010000641.1:0-730 GCF_056401635.1 Paenibacillus sp. P4_E11
CTTCTGAATAATATAAGACTTCCGGGTCTTGATACCATGGAGCGGCTAAGAGGATGTCGTCAGGTAGCACAACTGAACGTATCCGAACATTCCCTTCTTGCATGAACATAACCTCCCCCACTCCCTATATATCTTGAGATAGTCGAATCATGTCCCTACACGGTATACCATTCTCAAAAATTTCTTCTGGATAGTGTCTGATGAAAAAGTCTACATCTACACCAACAATTCGAAAGCCACATTTTTGATAAAGAGCTAGTTGTCCTAAGCTTGAGTTTCCAGTACCTATTTCAATTGTAGTATACCCACTAGACTTGGCTGTTTGAATGGCATCCATTACTAACTGTTTTCCAATGCCTCTACCGTGCAACTCTTCCGCAACTGCAATGTTCACCAATTCCACTGTCGCAGGTCTTGTAGGAAGCAATACATACACTCCAATGATTATTTGCTCTGTACTTTCTGCTACAAAACATTGCCCCCTTGCCACATATTCCTCAACATATTTGTGAGAAGGGTCGGCTAATAACAACAACTCCATGGGAGGGGTTTCATCTGTTTGTAATTCCCTTATTTGCATACGTTCTCCTCTAGTAAGAATGTATTTTCTCTATATTTTCATCAGGCAGCTAATTAGCCTCGGGGTTAACTGGCTCGGTTGTCCTCCAGCCTTCGGGAGGATTGGTAACGAACTTGGTTCGGTCAATGGGTTTGTCGAATTCAATGGAAT
>NZ_JBFUIX010000642.1:0-726 GCF_056401635.1 Paenibacillus sp. P4_E11
GTAGGTGTCTCCACCTCGAATTCATCATCGGCATTCACCAGCTTTTTCACTTTAAACCAGACAGAGCCGGCCCACATCTTGAGCTTCGATTTCTTCGCGCCCCCAGTATCCGCCAAGCTGGAGATATACAATTCGGTATCTGGACCGATCGTCACCTCATCCTCTTGATCGACTACCTTCAACACGATGTTCGAGCCCGATTCCGTGCGAATATGATCACCTTGATTCATACTCATATCTGCGTAGGCTCTATATTCATTCGACCCTCCAGCCTTCGTCACCATCACAGTGCCCTCGACACTTACAACGATGGCGGCCCGACTATCTTTGGCCTTAGCAGCTTGTGCGAATCCATTACTTAGCAAGCTGAACAGCATTGCCAAACATATTACTTGTGACAACCACTTAAACTTCTTCGATCTCGAATTGTTCCCCATTACAGTTCTCCTGCTCCTCTCCGATTGTAAATCTATGTCTATGATTCATTTTGCTTGGAAGCTGCTGCTTCCGCATGGGCCTTCTCCTCAAGCACTTGGAAGATCGTGACAGGCAATTCCTTGCCCTTCACTTTGATTTCCCCCATATTCTCAATCTCGAACAAATGCTCAACCCGTTCGCGAATGTTGTCGCTGATCAGGATTTGTCCGGGCTTGGCGTTGGATTCCAGGCGTGCCGTCAAGTTAACTGTATCGCCGATGGCCGTGTAATCGAGTCGCAGCCCTTCCG
>NZ_JBFUIX010000643.1:0-723 GCF_056401635.1 Paenibacillus sp. P4_E11
ATTCGATACACTTGAATATCGTGTTGCTTATTACCGGGATGTGGAGAAATTACCCATAGCTGCAATAGCCACGAAACTGGATTACTCTTATGACTGGATTGCGAAGATCAGCAGTAGAGTCAAAAGATTGCGAAAAATCAGCTAAAGAAGGCAATTTAGTACAATAATCCGTTGATAATCCGTGCTAATATGGTATTAGGTTAGCCATGCCGGACAACCCACACAAGACACTCTCCATGCGAGGGTGTTTTTGCATTTCATCGGAACGACCGAATACGCTTAGTCCCATAGGGACGGAGGCCGTATAGCAAGATAGTACATGATTTGTACCATAAAAGGCCGCTTATTACGCAAGTGATAGCAAGATAGTGCATAAACGATAGCATAAAGGCCAAGAGAGGGAGTGAGTGAGGATGGGAGCAGGGGTACCGCCAAATGATCAGCAACGCGAGACAATAAAGGCGCTGCTCTCACTTGGCAAATCAAAGAACCTTGTTGCGAAAGAAATGGGGATGTCGTGGGCAACGATTGACAAGGTGAGCAAGGAAGTTCCTGATGAGGTTGAGGATTTACGAGAACAGAAAAGAATCGAGTTCATCGGCAAACTTTGGACAAACATTGAAGACGCTATCGAGTTGGGACATACGATGATTAAAGAGGCCAAAGAGAACAAGCGAGAAATACCGTTATCCCACATATCAACGTATGTCGGGACCCTATATG
>NZ_JBFUIX010000644.1:0-721 GCF_056401635.1 Paenibacillus sp. P4_E11
CAACTGCCTCGACCAATACTGCCGCTTCTCTTTCTTTCATGGTCATTACAAGTACTCGTTTCTTATGTATATAAATGTGGATTTCATTAAGCTATTTTATAATTGCTAACTGCTTTTTACTCGAAAATGTAGTACAAAATACGTTAAAGCTTCCCGCAGATCTCCATTGTCCAGCTACAACCACTAGGTACTCTCTGTTCGGAAAAGTATCGTTCTTAATTTCTTTAAACAACTCTTCACTGTCAAACTTTAAAATGAAAGTATATTCCTCTCCATCAATAGAAGAAATCAGAGAAATTTCCAATTTTGCAGTGTCATAAAAGCGTCCACTTTTGCATTTGCCTTCAATTATTCTCCAATCGAATACACCTTTAGGATACATATGAACGCTTCTATTATCTAGAAGCATTTTACCAATTGTAACACCGTTGTAAGTATCAGAATAGTCGTATGCCTTACACATTGCATATATCTGACGTATTGTACGTGGCGGTTTTGGTGTTGCTGTACCACTACCATGTTCTCCTGGTGTTTCCTTTTTAGTCTGTGGATTACTTGGCATCATTAAAGCCAATAATGCATTGTCAAATTCGAAATTCCCTTCATTATAGTTATTTGGATTGAATCCATTTGAAGCCTCATATGGACATTTTTCAATATGCCCATGGGAACGGCTTGCACTAAAGTATGATGCGGAAACCCCTTCAATATTGCATATATG
>NZ_JBFUIX010000645.1:0-720 GCF_056401635.1 Paenibacillus sp. P4_E11
ATCTTTCCGTAAGAAATGGGATAAAATGGGTGGACGAAAATTACCGGTAAGAATGATTGGCTTTCCTTATTTGACGATATTGGGGGGACTTCTCCTACTAAGTTTAATGATCACAGCATGGTTTACTGATTTCAAAATTATGCTCCAATTCGGTATCCCTTGGCTGCTGTTTTTATCTATTGCTTATTTTATTATGAAAAAAAAACATCCAAAGGAGAGATCTTCTCATGTTAATTGGTATTCCTAAGGAAATTAAAAATAACGAAAACCGTGTCGCTTTAACTCCGGCTGGAGTCGTTTCATTCGTAAATACCGGGCATAAAGTGTTAGTTGAGAAAAACGCTGGTGTAGGCAGTGGTTTTACGAATGAGGATTACTCTGATACCGGTGCGGAAATTGTTGAAAATGCGGAAAATTTATGGGGAAAATCAAATATGATTATGAAAGTGAAAGAGCCACTTCCAAGTGAGTATAGCTATTTCCGTAAAGGCTTGATCTTATTCACTTATTTGCATTTGGCCGCTGAACCGGCTTTAGCCCAGGCACATAAAGAAAAAGGAGTTCTTGCCATTGCCTATGAAACCGTTTCGGTGAATCGCACTTTACCATTGCTTACGCCGATGAGTGAGGTTGCTGGCCGGATGGCTACACAAATTGGTGCCCAATTTCTGCAAAAATCAAACGGAGGCAAAGGAATTCTCCTTGCAGGCGTTCCTGGTG
>NZ_JBFUIX010000646.1:0-716 GCF_056401635.1 Paenibacillus sp. P4_E11
TGACGGCATGACGGCAACCTTGTCAAATTTAGCTACAGACGATGTGACTAACTCCACAACAGGAACTACCTATACGAGTGGGGATCCAACAGTTGCAACGGTAACAGCGGATGGACTGATAGAAGCCAAAAGAGCAGGCACAACGACAATCACGATAGCTAATAGCGGCATAACGACTACCGTCGAAGTTAACGTAACCGAGATAACTGGATTGAAGGTATCACCAACCCCCGTCGAATTGAGACGAGGGACAACTCTTTCACAACAGTTGTCGGTGACGGCAACCTTGTCAAATTTAAATACAGACGATGTGACTAGCTCCACAACAGGAACGACCTATACGAGTGGGGATCCAATAGTTGCAACGGTAACAGCGGATGGGCTGATAGAAGCCAAGAATCTGGGCGTAGCGACAATCACGATAGCTAATAGCGGCATAACGACTACTGTCGAAGTTAACGTAACTGAGATAACTGAATTGAAGGCATCGCCAACCCCCGTCGAATTGAGACGAGGGACAACTCATTCACAACAGTTGTCGGTGACGGCAACCTTGTCAAATTTAGCTACAGACGATGTGACTAACTCCACAACAGGAACTACCTATACGAGTGGGGATCCAACAGTTGCAACGGTAACAGCGGATGGACTGATAGAAGCCAAAAGAGCAGGCACAACGACAATCACGATAGCTAATAGCGGCATAACGACTACCG
>NZ_JBFUIX010000647.1:0-712 GCF_056401635.1 Paenibacillus sp. P4_E11
CAATGCGGTGCTGAAGCCCATCACTAGCGTGGCAATAGCGCTACCCTGCTTATGAGGCGGGGCTAACTTGGATGCTACGGTCAAGGCTGTCACTACGAATACCCCAGTACTCAGCGCAAGGATGATGCGGGATGCGATAAGGAAAGCAAATCCAGGTAGTAAAACGGCAATTCCGTTACCGATGACGAATACGGTGAGTGAGTAGAGCATCAGCTTCCGACGCTCCAATCGGGCCGTTGCAGCCATCAGGAACGGAGTACCGAATGCGTAAGTAAGCGAGAACACAGTAATAAGCTGACCCGCTGCCGCAACGGTAATCCCCAGATCAACCGCGACTTTATCCAATATCCCCGCAATAATAAATTCGGACGTTCCTACCAAGAAACTGACAACCGCTAGCATATAGATTTTCCATGTATTTGACACCTTTGTATGGCTCCTCTCCGAACACCTATTATTTTATATTTCTAAATATATAGAATTAAAGTACAAAAAAAATTACTCCAGCAAGTAGGGGGCATATTTCTGAGCGATTTGACGGTTAACGCTATAGTAAATGTATGTACCGTCCTTGCGGAGATCTAGCAGGCCACAATCCGTCAATTGTTTCAGATGGTGAGATAATGTTGAACCAGCGACAGACTCCAGCTTGCCCCCAATATCCGAACAACACAAATTTTTCTCCTCCGTGAGTAGAAGAGCGATCTTCAGC
>NZ_JBFUIX010000648.1:0-710 GCF_056401635.1 Paenibacillus sp. P4_E11
GTCCGTAAGCGATTACATGCTTCCCGGAAATGACGCAGGATGCACAAGGGAACATCTTCGTTAAGGCTCCGAAAAGCCAGGATCTTTACCAGGTTGTCGGCAATGGTCTTATCCGGGTAGAACAAAGTGGTTCCGCTCTAGAGCTTCTATTGTCCGGGGAACGGAAAGTCATTTCCGTAACGAACACGCATGTAACTATCGCAGATAAGGATGGGAACCAGTCGGCTCATACCCTGCATTATGAATCCGGTGGATTAATGATGTGGATGGTACATAAGGGTCCGGATGACAAGATTTATGGAAGCTCCGCTCTCCCTTTACGTATGTTCCGCTACGACCCGGAGACGGGAGAAAGCGTGAAGCTTGGAAGTCCATCCCCCTCCTCAGGCGGGGAAATCTACTCTATGACCAATGTGGGTAGGAAGCTGTATTCGGGTAGTTATCCGGGATCCTATATCTCCGTATATGACCCAGCGAAGCCTTGGAATGTTGGCAAGGAGGCCGAGCATAACCCGCGGGAAATCGGGCCAATCGGATCGAAGCAGAATAGGCCGATCAGCATGATAACGGGGGCAGACGGCAATATTTATATCGCCTCAGTTCCTGATTATGGCGAAGTTTCCGGCGCCTTGACGAGGCTGAACCCTCATACAGACCAGTTTACCGTATGGCGGGGGATTGTAGACGAACAGTCCGTTTATGTCCTAGAC
>NZ_JBFUIX010000649.1:0-706 GCF_056401635.1 Paenibacillus sp. P4_E11
CATCCAATTAATGAAAGAAATGAAATAAGCTTCTCTCCCCATGGGAAGCTTATTCATTATTTATTCGTGTTTCAGATTCAAGCCAAACAGGAGGTTGAATAAACCGGCTGGTCCGGGTGACCTTTTTCGATTCTGCCCATCTCCCGAAGCGCTGGTGAATCACTCCATGGCGATTTATCGCATGTAATGGTTTATGGAGCAGCAAGCTGCTGGGAAGCGRCTAACATCTCTGATCCGCTCGTCTGAGCCCGTAGTCCGGAAACGAAATGCAGGCTTTGTTAACCCGTTTYAATCTCCGGACCTTTTTTTTCGAAAGACAGCGACAATCAGCAGCAGCAGAGGCAGAAGCAGGGCGAGGGTAACTATGAATATCGGCAAAGTGATCTTATTAAACGTAGACAAATAGGTACTGTTCGGCACTAAGAATATGGAGAACGCGACGAGGATAACGCCCAAAGGGATTGCCAAAACCTGATATTTGCGGAAACGTAGCGTTTGCGCTATGCCCAGAGCCAGCACGTAATGCATGATGCTCAGCCTAAAATAGATCGTAAGAAACCAGATAATGGCCATGATCGCTTCGAAACGTTCCAAGAAGTCGCCTATGTTGATTCTTCTCGCCATTTCGTAGCTTGGAAAGATATGTAGGGCCGCTTGGTCGGGTCCGATCACAGCGATACACAGTACTGTAATGACCGTTAATATG
>NZ_JBFUIX010000650.1:0-702 GCF_056401635.1 Paenibacillus sp. P4_E11
AATCGCTGGAATGCCTTTCGCGGCTTTCCAGTAAGACACCTTCTCCACACAATTCTCGATACAGAACGTCCCTTTGGTCCCGGCCATCTCGAAGCTCCACCAGCCACCCAGCCCGTAAACAGCATCGCCTCTTTGGCTGAGCAAATATCCGACACCACCATTAGCGAACTTCACATGGATGCTATTAATCGACACCATAATATCTCCTGCACTCCGCCGGAATCCTGGTCGATCAGAGAACGTCTGAACGTGTGTAATATCGCCACAGAAGTAACGCATCACGCTGAATGGATGGGTCAGAAACGCCTTCATATGAAAATACGGATGACCCTTTACTTTATCTGAACCTGCCGGCGAATAGCCTTCTTCCCCGCCATTGAATCCCATCTTGTGCAAGCAATATACAAGCTCACCAACTTCACCATTATCTACATATTGCTTGGCTTTCTCCGCTGGTGGCGTGAAGTAATGATTCAGGTTACAGCCTAGATATACTTTCTTCTTCTCCGCATAAGCGACGAGCTCTCTAGCTTCGGCAATGTCGTGACAGATCGGCTTCTCGACCAGTACATGCTTGCCCCAGCTTATCGCTTCCATCGCCGGCTCGAAGTGCCAGCTTCCATTGTCAATCCCGCCTGTTGTAACATCTACTACTTGGATTTCTGGCTCGTTCTCCAGCATTTCCTTGAGACTGTAATAGGC
>NZ_JBFUIX010000651.1:0-701 GCF_056401635.1 Paenibacillus sp. P4_E11
GTACACCACTTTCCCTATCGCAGGTGTACTGATACTAGGTGCACTCCGGATGCAACGGAACTTGAATCAGAAGCAGGCCGAATCGGAACAGATGGTGGAGGAGCAGCAGATCGAGGAAGTGCGAAGCCCGGAAAGTGTCATCAGTTTATTGCAGGTGGACCCGATCGAATTCGAGTTCGGATACGGGCTTATTCCTCTTGCTGATGCGCAACAGGGTGGAGATTTGCTCGACCGGGTCATCATGATCCGTCGACAAATCGCTTTGGAACTAGGTCTTGTAGTACCGGTTATTCGGATTCGCGACAATATTCAACTTAAACCGAACGAATATGTCATCAAGATTAAAGGGAATACGGTAGCACGTGGTGAATTATTACTTAACCATTATTTGGCTATGAGTCCAGGACTCGATGATGATTCGGTCGTTGGAATCGAAACCATGGAGCCTGCTTTCGGGTTGCCAGCCCTGTGGATCGACGAAGCGACGAAGGAACGAGCCGAACTATCCGGTTATACTGTCGTAGACMCACCATCTGTCGTAGCTACTCATTTAACGGAAATCATTAAGCGTCACGCTCACGAGTTGATTGGTCGTCAGGAGACGAAGCTTCTCGTCGACAATGTGAGAGAAAGTTATCCAGCCTTAACGGAAGAGCTGATTCCTTCGATCTTATCCATCGGAGATATACAGAAAGTACTGG
>NZ_JBFUIX010000652.1:0-698 GCF_056401635.1 Paenibacillus sp. P4_E11
ATTCTCGAGCATTCTCTAACGAAATACCTTCTTTTCTTTCTCCAACAGACCAGATCCCTGGCCAGCAAAAAAACTCAGGTGTAATAAATTTGTCCTGCTGAAATCTTAAAAATCTAGCGAAGAGCAATCGAACAGGCAGATTTTCAGAACCAAACTCAAAAGAATTATCTTCTTCCATTAATTCCCTGCAGTTAGTACTTGCCCAATCACAAAATTTTTCAGAAGCAGAAAAAGGTGTTTTACAACTAATATAGCCGCAAAGGATTTCGGAAACCTCTAAATATTCTTCCTTTGTGTAGCCATGAATCGAATCCACTAAATTTGGATTCTTATTCTWTATTGACTCGCATAACATTAAAAATCTTATCCCTGGATCTACTGAAAAAACAAACGATGGAAAATGATATAAGTCGAAAGGAAAACCGTCAGTTGGGTTAATCGCAAGATCACATACTAACAAAAACAACCCCACTACTGAATCTTCTGGTGTACTGGGCCAAGGTGTGCCAAGAATTTTGAGAAAAATATCGAACGCCTCTCTGTATAATTCACCGAGCATTCCTGCGTGCTCAAAGTCATCCCAACTCATTTTCCCGCCTGAGGAGAGATACAAATACTGTAATTGCGAAAAACGAGCTTGCCCTTCGAATATCTCTCTTGCGCCTATAGGTGATAGTCGAATATCAGAACCGTAATAG
>NZ_JBFUIX010000653.1:0-698 GCF_056401635.1 Paenibacillus sp. P4_E11
TGCTAAACTTAATGCTCCTACTATTTTAAGTAGAATAATAAGTGATTTCCTTGTTCTGGTTTTACTTTTCGCTTTTACATCCTCTGTTTGTGGCACGCTCATCTTCTCCTGTCCTCTCTATTCCTACCCAGCTATTAACGAAATTTGAACAAAAGAAGATGTACCCTTCATGGCGCCAAAATGAACTGTATATGAAATGACAAAATAAATAAAACAAAAAAATACTACGTCACCACATGCAAGATAACTTTGCACATGATGCCGTAGTATGACGGATGGAGCACGAAGAACGTCCCGATTTGAGCGGTACAGTACGATCTGTGTATTAGAATCCGAATAGTACAACTCAAACAGTACAATCCCAATGTAATTACTCTGTTGGCATTGTTATTGGCAAGGTGACAATGAACGTTGTTCCTCGCTCGAGCTCACTTTCCACCGAGATGTCGCCTTGATGAAGCGATACTATCTGTTTAACGATGGCAAGTCCCATACCGCTCCCATCATATTTACGACTATGGGAACGATCTGCCTTGAAAAATCGCTCGAATATACGCTTTTGGTCCTCGAGAGAAATACCAATCCCTGAATCAGATATTGTGACGATCACATTGTTCATTTCTTGTTTGATGCTAACTTGAATTTCACTGCTATCTTTTGAAAATTTAATGCCATTACTGAGTAGGTTCGTCCATACT
>NZ_JBFUIX010000654.1:0-694 GCF_056401635.1 Paenibacillus sp. P4_E11
TAATATATACAACGCTGTCTTTCGTATGCAGGATAAGGTGATCGGACTGAATGGATAACAGACGGCCTTGGGCAGAATCTGGACCTCCGCGGTTTACCTTCACTTCTTTTCCTATCAGATTGCTCAATTGACTTTGATATGCCATTGTAAATTCCCCTCTCAGATGATTAATAGTTGACCTAAGCTTAAGCGACGGTTACAGCCTTCCATCTATAAAAGAACGATAGTGGTTCACATGGGCGGCAACCTCCTTTCATCTATCATGGATGTGGATATGTAATATATAAATATGTATCCCGTAAAGAATCGTACTGGTTACGAATCTATTTTCTCTGAACTTCCACGTATATCTCGTATGTTGAGATTCTTATAGACAGGAGGTTACAAGTCTATCTTTGAGTCAATCTATACGAATACCCGTGTCCACTATTGGTGAAATCTCATAATCTGTACTATCTCATTTAGGGAGGTAATATAGGATATGGCAAAAGGTAATGGAAATGGTAAAGCCCAGAACAAGAAACAGGGCCATAGCGGAGACAAAATTGAAGGTCGCAACGAAGGAGGCAAAAGCGGAGGACGCAGTGAAGGCAAAAGCGGAGGACGCAGTGGAGGCAAAAGCGGAGGACGCAGTGGAGGCAAGAGCGGAGGACGCATTGGAGGTAAAAGCGGAGGACGCAATGAAGGTAAAAGC
>NZ_JBFUIX010000655.1:0-690 GCF_056401635.1 Paenibacillus sp. P4_E11
CCACTACCCTTGTCCATCCTTTTAACTTCTTGTTTAATTGCTGCAACAGTTTTCCCGTACCTATTAGTCGAGAGAAATTTGAAGTACTCTTCCATAAATTTAATGGCATTAGGATTCTTTTCAAGCATTTCTATATAGGAATACTTCAACAACCCACGCGCTGTCATGTAGTAGCCTTCTTCTTCTTCTTTCGGTATAACATCATCACCGCGTTCGAATATACGTCTTGTTACTGTGTAATTTTCAGGATCTTTTCTAAACCTACGCATTGTCACGCTGGGAGCATTAATTTGCGCTTCATAAGATACAAATCTGACATTACTATCGTAGTCAGAATTAATTCCAATCTGTTTATAACCTTTAAGGATTTCAAGTATGCTGTTAGCCGTTTCTTCCACACCCATCGATTCAGGATACACTTTAAACCCTTCACCAGTGTAAACGGTAATTGCATAGTTCGAGTAAGGATTTTCTTCATCAATAGGAAATGCAAATATTGTGCCACCTAACCGATCTCTATAATCTTCTGCTTTCGTCTCGATTGCGAGTATGTCCATTAAGCTGCCTCTCCCTTGATAAGTCTGCTAATAAATTCAAGTCCTTTCGCTGTAACTTTTGTTACTGGTTCATTAACAATAATATCACCCTCTTGATGCGGTGATTCTTTTACGATAAAATACCCTGCATCAA
>NZ_JBFUIX010000656.1:0-688 GCF_056401635.1 Paenibacillus sp. P4_E11
TTCTAAGCCTTTTGTATTTCATGATATACGCTTTTTATAACCATATCACGAACAGATATGCATTTGATATCAAAATCGATCTATTTTCTCACCTGCTCTCGCTTGAAACGCACAATGTTGAAGATACCAAGGCTGGAGATATTATTAACACATTGAAGTCATATACATCACAATGCGTCTATTTTGTAACAAGAAATATTATTTACAACGTGTATCAAACCATCCTTATTGTATTTTTTGTTACTTGCATTTTTATGATCAATATAAAGTTAGGTTTATTAGTAATGGCATTTGCTCCTCTTTCTGTCTATCTGACCTTAAAGAGCGGGAAAAAAATCAGGAAACTTTCAGATCGCGAACGTATGGCTTACGGTGACTATGTTGGATGGCTTTTTGAGATGTTAAACCGAATCAAAGACATCCGATTACTCAATGCAGAGAAAAGAGTTCAGAGAAAATTTGCCACTAAGCACAAAGAACTTTTTTATTTATCAGTCAGGAAAAAGATTTATAGTTTGAATCTGATTAATGGGGTCGAATTTCTTAATTTATGTTTACAATTGACTATTTTTGGTGTTGGAGCATATTTTACGATTCAAGGGAAGATGACAATAGGTTTATTGACTGTGGTTTTTATTTTTTTTAATGAAATCAAGGAAGCGATTATTGCCGTGAATGGCTACTATGT
>NZ_JBFUIX010000657.1:0-681 GCF_056401635.1 Paenibacillus sp. P4_E11
GTTCAAGGCGCTACGTGGGCATTTATCTGGAGTGGTCGACCTGCAAGCAGGGATTAACTTCTCCGGGAAAAACCAGGGGTACCAAATCGTCCTATCCGTACGGTTCGTAGATCAGACCGCGCTGGAAGCGTATGGTCCGAATCCTCAACACCAAGCCGTCGCTGCCTATATTCGTGAAGTAGGTAGAGTAGATAGCATCGTAGTAGACATTGAAATTTAGGTTCGATTTCGTCACATTGAATCAGGGAACGGGCTGACAGCGATATATATGCTGAAGCCTGTTTTTTGTCGTCAAAAAAGTGTTGTCAACTTGTGGAAATGTGAGGTATACTCAACTCAATTAATAAATAGTCCAGTGGACTAACAAATAGGAAAGAGGTGAGAGAAGTGAACCTATTAAGTACGATTGCTGGTTCCATGTTGGAAGGGTTTTTCCCGAAAGGGTGGGATCTTGCTCGATTGGATGCCTGCTGTTCCCATCAGCCGGAGCGCTTGTTCGATCGCCAGAGCCACTGGCATGCTGGATTTCAGCCGGTGTCATGCGAGCATATTTACGATCTGGATACGTACATGGGGCATGAGATCGCCCTGCAGATCAAGCAAGCCAGAGACCGTGGCGAGAAGCTGGCTCTCATCCTGCCGGTAGGACCTGTAGGTATGTATCGCTGGGCTGTATACTTC
>NZ_JBFUIX010000658.1:0-679 GCF_056401635.1 Paenibacillus sp. P4_E11
GTGCAGACAATACAATCTCACATTGCTCGGAGAACGATGGAAGTGCTCGGCTTGCCACCTGATCCCTTGCCTTCTCCAACAGCCTGTCCCCTAGTACAGACAGCCTCCCCCCGATCACGATTGTGGCCGGATTGAAGATATGGATCAAGTTGACCAGCCCATTGCCCAGATCGGTACTCAGTTCTTCAATCACGCGAAGAGCTAGAGGATCGGCTAACTCGGCGGCTTGCCGCACGCTCTTCTCATCGATCGCACTCTGATCCTCTTGTATCCATTCGTGAATCTTGGAATCCGCATAGAGGGGCAAGTATTGTTGGACGCGATCAATCATAGCCAATACGGATACGTGGAGCTCGAAGCAGCCGCGGTTGCCGCATGGACACTGCGCGCCATGAATATCCAGCGACATATGACCGATCTCGAGGAACGACTTATTCGCCCCTTCCAAATACCAGTCGTCAATCATGACGCAAGCCCCAACTCCCTCATTGAGCGATACATAGATGAAAGGGCTTGATTGAATCGTGCTCAGCTCCCTCTCAGCCATCGCGGATAAGAGGGTCTCGTTCTCGATCAAGATATGTGCGTCGAATTCTCGACTCAGCCGGTTGTAGAGATCGATGTTCTTCAGCTTGAACAAGGAGGAAGCGATCATCGATTTCCTTTCTTTATCCAACAC
>NZ_JBFUIX010000659.1:0-678 GCF_056401635.1 Paenibacillus sp. P4_E11
AACAACGGTCATGGCAATGGCAATCGAAATCAGCACGATTCTGAGTGTGTTCACGTACGGTTCGAACAAAAATGGACTGATCAGGTAACGGTCATATCCGCGATACTTAGATGCCAAAACATTCGGATGCCCAAGTTCCATCAGCACGATCTCCGCATCCCTGCGAGATGCCATCCCTGCCGGTGCCCGCTCTTCCAGCATATCCTCGATCAAGCCTTGCAGTTCTTGCTTGATATCCGCCCTCTGTTGTTCGGGTAGACGCTGCGTTACTGCATAGATGTACCTTTCAATTATTTCCATCCCATTGCCCTCCTTCGGCCTCGTTCATGATGCCTTCCATGTTGATGATCAGCTTGCGCCATTCCCGACACAACTCCGTGTAAACCTCCCGTCCGAACGGGCTAAGCACGTAGTATTTGCGAGGGCGCGGTTCATTCGTATCCCACTTGCTCTCAAGCAGTTCTTGTTTCTCTAGCCTCCGCAGGAGCGGATACAAAGTACCTGGATCGACGGCTACACCTTTCTCCTCCAATACCGGGACAAGAGAGTATCCATACTGTGGTTCGGAAAGTTGACTGAGCACGCTGATGACGATCGTTCCGCGCCTCAGCTCGCTCAACAAACCGTTAATCGTTTCATTCACATCAGGCATATGATCAACTCCTAACCGCATTATAC
>NZ_JBFUIX010000660.1:0-677 GCF_056401635.1 Paenibacillus sp. P4_E11
AAACCAAGTAGTACGGCACCTATAGGTATGATTAAAGAGGAATATCTAATTTGTTCAATTTTACTTCCTATTTTTTTCCTAAAGTATTTTGTCGATTGATGAATAATTACCGTATTTGCTAATGAGGAAAATATTAAAATACACCATGCTTTTACGGATAAAAAGCTACTCGGATTAATTTGCAGCTCCTCTCCGTAGACTCCTATTTTATTCATAATAAGCAATGAAAATATTACTGTTGTTATTAATGAAAACACAATTACTAATTGTTTCCGTGTGGTACAAAATATAAGTCCAATTACTAATACAATTGGAAATAATAAATATGCTCCTCTAGAGTATGTTAGTAAGAACGACAGCATACTAGGTAGCAGCATAAAACAGTGGAGGCCAACTATATATTTATTTTTTGCAGTAGCAGACATATAAAGTGCAGATAATATAATAGCCAYCAAATAAGCCGCATAGCTATTGGGATATTGAAAGACACTTGCTAGCCTGCCAGTTAATATCGAATCTTGATAAGAAACGTTTGCAAATAAGCAGAGATATCCGAACAGCACTAAAATATATGCTGAAAAAAAGATTCCATTTTGAATTAATGAGATACCTTTATTTGATTTAGAAAAATGGTAGCCCAGCAAAAAGAATGTGGTATACATTAAATAAATATATAC
>NZ_JBFUIX010000661.1:0-676 GCF_056401635.1 Paenibacillus sp. P4_E11
CAACACAACGGAAAATGGATTGGAAAAACAGAACTTCAAGCAGCATTGAAACATCGATTCCCCTTGCATTCACAGTCCATACAGGCGGTTAGCCATAAATATGTATTTGCCCGAGACAGCGCAAAACAGAGTAAAAGCAAAGGGTTGAATAACAAGTACCCCTACAAGAATAAAAAGGTTTTCAATACGAAATGGGTAGACAAATCGTTCAAGATAGAAGGYAATGTGATTGAACTGAGTTTAGGTATTCAAGACGGGAAACGACAACGACCGATCCAAATCACCGTACCTCACTTGCCTAATGCAGAAATCAAAGAAATTGAACTTGTGTTTGACCGGAAACTGATGGTAGCCATGAGCTATGAAGATGGGAAAACAGCAACGGAAAACCAAGGAAATCAAGTTGTTGGTGTTGATTTGGGTGAAATTCATTCCATCACAGCGACGACCACAGAAAACAAAGCTGTCATCATTACAGGAAGAAAAGTAAGGAGCATACACAGGCTTAGAAACAAGAAGGTAGCCGAGCTGCAAAAACTCATGAGCAAGTGCAAAAAAGGCAGTCGTCAATGGAAAAAGTACAAAAAAGCGAAAATGTACGTGCTAAGCAAAAGTGACCGCCAACTAAACGATACCATCCACAAAACAACAAGACAATTCGTACAGTGGTATACGG
>NZ_JBFUIX010000662.1:0-675 GCF_056401635.1 Paenibacillus sp. P4_E11
TTCTTAGATTTCTCTCAGCTAATAGTACGGCTAAGTTGAATTTTATCAATTGAATCACCTCAGTCCCAATAGTAGCATATTGTGTCCCGGCGAGACAATAGTCTGGCCTTTTGGTGTTGACAAGGAATCGATTAATGGTGTATCATCATGTTATCCCTAAAGGACAGACTGCTGTCCCATAGGGTTCGGAATTAATCCGGAAGGGAGGAGGAATGGCAATGATACAAATTAATTTATCGGTGGTAATGGCTAAGAAAAGAATTAAGACGATTAAGGAACTCTCAACTCGGACAGGTATCTCTAAGACAACATTGTTAGCCCTGTACCATGAAAAAGGGAAAGGAGTCCAGTTCGATACGCTCGACACCTTGTGCACCGAACTGGACGTACCGATTGGCGAAATTATTGAGCATGTATCTACAGCATCTTAAAGGAGGAAAGGGAATGGAGCTTCAGTTGAATGGAACAACGAATGTATGTGGGTCGTTAATTCCGAATATTGTCGGTGGTTTTGGAAAAAACAAGAGATCAATGTTAGTAAAAACAATAGGCGAACTTCACAACAAAGAATTGAAGCATGTAAATGAAGCCATTAACAGCAGGCGGGATCGATTTAAAGATGGGATAGATGTAATTGACATCAAGGGGACGCAACTCGCGGTCGATTTGGTCGAC
>NZ_JBFUIX010000663.1:0-673 GCF_056401635.1 Paenibacillus sp. P4_E11
ATCTCCTATTGTGCCCAGCATAGATTCTATATCATCAAAGTCACTACTTGAATCATTATTTGGATTTGTATGGCTACGAATTAATAATTCATCGAATCCATCTACTATTAATGGTATTTTTCCACTGTAAATCTCACTTTCCACAAGTTCGGAGCTTAACCCTGGAAAATTTTTATCTATTTCATCTAGAAGGATGTATCTGAAGATTTTTGCTTTTCTATTCCTAGATAGTTCAGACATTAAGGGAATATTATACTTACCAAGTTGATTCGCTATTTGATTGAATATCTCATACACAGTGCAAGTTTTTCCGTAGCCTGCTGCTGCCTCTAATACAAAAAGGTGAGGGCCCTCTTCACCCATCTGATTTATTATACTTTCAATTAGATCATCATACTTAAGATTAACACCGTAATAATAATTCCCTTTAATATATTCATAATCTGTACCAAGTAATTTTCTTTGATTCTCCTTAAAATAAAGATATTCTCTTTTGACCTTTTCTCTATAATAATCAACTTTGAAAAACCCTTTAAAAAGTCTGTTTTGTAATTCGTCAATTCCAGGAAAAGTAGTTACTTGAGCATTAAAACCAAGTCTTGACAACTCGTCTATATATTTTTGTATGTATATGTCAGAAAATCTAATTATTTCTGCATTCTTAAAGTATCCC
>NZ_JBFUIX010000664.1:0-669 GCF_056401635.1 Paenibacillus sp. P4_E11
TTTGAGGKAAACGAGATAAAAATTTGTCGCGCTGTTCAACCCACACATTTTATTTATGCACTGAATCTCTCTCATCACAAGATGATACTAAAAATTTGACTTCATAGTTATATTTGTGTTGCCCACTTTGTTCAAAAGTACAGAACACTAGTTCCTTTAATGTTACCATATATTTCTTGTTTTTTGATAGACCAAATTACGCAAACCTGCCCGATAGCTTAACGAGGCTACCGATCGTGCTGGCAGCCTCGTCCTTGAGTCTTATGGAAGTAACGTTTTCCGTTGAGTATATAAGTATCCTTCAATTCAGTTCTAATGAATGAGTCTCCAAAAATTGAAGAATAGTGTCATTTACTAAAGTTGGATATTCCCTTTGCATGTGAGGTCTATGACTTCCACCAGGGACAACAAAATATTGTGATCCTTTTACAAGGGTACTCAATGCTTTGACTTTCTCCTCACCGACACTTTCATCATGTTCTCCTGAGATAAATAATGCTGGGCAATTAATGTTGCTGAGTTCTTCTGACGTAAATTGAGGGTACAGACGCCAATCCTTTGCACTTTGCCGCATAAACTCTTGCCAGTTACCTTTATGTGCTTCTTGGTGTCGTTCAATCATCTGGTTAATGATGTCGTACTTCCCCTGCTCTATAAGCCGCTCAGGCT
>NZ_JBFUIX010000665.1:0-669 GCF_056401635.1 Paenibacillus sp. P4_E11
GTTACCTTAAGCGGAATGTCGAGCAACAGATTGAGATTGGTCTCGTCTGTAAGTACATTAGGACCACTCAGATTACCGAATTGCGCCGGCTGTACACCCACATTACGTTGGGGAAAATGCCCATAGTTGTTCGGTATGTGCGGTTGCTGAGCCATCGGCTGTTGATAATTGGGCTGTGCATAGTTCGGCTGCATCATCGGTGGTTGCTGTTGGTAAACAGGCTCTTGCTGCTGATATTGTGGCTGCTGGTAAGCAGGTTGGCCATATGGATCGGGTTGAGGCGATACTGGAGCAGCGCTCGTAGCCGCATATGTTGGTTCCGAATAACTGCTCGGTGCTGATGCTGCAGCCGTGCTCGTGCTTGTGCTCGTAGTCGTAGTTGTGTCATAAGATGCAGGATCAATATCCGCTCCACCCATCAAGATGGACACCATGTCTTTGGCAAACGAAACTGGGAGCAGCTGCATCAAGGTCGAATCTATCAAATCCCCTATGATTAGTCGAAATGATATTTTGRCGAACACGTCCTCATGAGGCAACTTACTACGGCTATCCCCATTCGCCATATCGAGAATATTAATACCAGGAGGTGAAATATTCACGAATCGGTTAAAGATGGTCGACATGGACGTCGCGGAAGAGCCCATCATCTGATTCATTGCTTCTTGT
>NZ_JBFUIX010000666.1:0-665 GCF_056401635.1 Paenibacillus sp. P4_E11
GAATTGTAGAAAGCAATGATAGTGGCTGGGGTCACACCGATTCGACAAGAAAGACGGTGCCGGATGCAAGATGGATGCCAATGGACCCGCTGATAACTAC
The DNA here is from genome assembly GCF_056401635.1 of Paenibacillus sp. P4_E11. Taxonomy (NCBI): domain Bacteria; kingdom Bacillati; phylum Bacillota; class Bacilli; order Caryophanales; family Paenibacillaceae; genus Paenibacillus; species Paenibacillus sp. P4_E11. The sequence continues at coordinate 101 of NZ_JBFUIX010000666.1, forward strand.
CGACGGCAAGCAAGTTGCTGGCGGTGCTGCGAAATACGGGATGTTTATTATGATCCCTAAAGCTAGCAAGGAAGAGCAAGCAATTGCAGCTATGAAGTATTTGAACTGGATGGCCGACCCTGCCGTTATAAAAACATTGCAGTTCGGTATTGAAGGCGTTCATTGGAAAACAGTGGAAGGTCTGACTTTGCCGATTGATTTGGAAAAAAATAAGAAAGAAATCTGGTTCGCAGGGCAAAGTGACCTATCCATTATTCAGCAAGGTCAGCCATTCTTGGGATATGACGCCATGCTGAAAGCAGCTCAAGCGAATCCAGCAGGTGTGTTCGACGCTAAATACTACGCTGATGTTAGTCAGAAATATAACGACATATTTGCCAAGTTTACACCGAAGGCAGTCCCGCTATCGGAGCCAAGACCGATTTCGCAAAAGAACTCGGAGGCGCTCAAGAAATACCTCAACGAAGCAATTACCAAAGTCATCGTAGCTGCTGACCCCGAGAAAGAATTCTCTACAATGGTAGATGGCTTCAAGAAATTGGGCGGCGACGAGTTCGACAAAGAA
>NZ_JBFUIX010000667.1:0-664 GCF_056401635.1 Paenibacillus sp. P4_E11
GGATGGACGTACCGGATGGACGTACCGCTGGTGTACCAGTTGTCTCGCCAGAGGCACCGCTGGGTAGCTAAGTACGGACGGGATAAGCGCTGAAAGCATCTAAGCGTGAAGCCCCCCTCAAGATGAGATTTCCCAATTAGTAAGACCCCTTGTAGACGACGAGGTTGATAGGTTCGGGGTGGACGCGCAGTAATGTGTGGAGCTGACGAATACTAATCGGTCGAGGGCTTATCCTATTCACTCTTACCCGGAGTGACCAGTTMTACAAGTTGCGGCTCGTTACCGCTTTCGCATCCAGTTTTCAGGGAATAAACCACCTGATRATTWRWTAATGGTCCCTGATAGCTCAGTTGGTAGAGCACTCGACTGTTAATCGAGTTGTCACAGGTTCGAGTCCTGTTCGGGGAGTCTAGTCTCCACATCGTAAAATTGCGCTGAAGCGTATATCCATACGCTGTGGAGACCCCAATGGAGAGCTGTCCGAGTGGTCGAAGGAGCACGATTGGAAATCGTGTAGGCGCCAAAAGTGTCTCGAGGGTTCGAATCCCTCGCTCTCCGTAGTATTACCTTAACAAATATTAATCACGGCCCGTTGGTCAAGCGGTTAAGACACCTCCCTTTCACGGAGGTTACAGGGGTTCGAATCCCCTACGGGTCACCATTT
>NZ_JBFUIX010000668.1:0-663 GCF_056401635.1 Paenibacillus sp. P4_E11
GATCAATCTCATGCCGCTCAAGAAATTCGAGAGCATTCATTCCGTTATTTACTTCACCAACAACTTGCATGTTGAAATCATCCCAAGGCATTGTATAGATTAGACCTTTTCKCACCAATTTATCATCATCGACGATCAGCACTTTCAGCATGCTGGTTCCCCCTAGTTTCCACGAATCCTTGCCTTAATCTTCAATATCATAGCAATAGAGTCGTGCCGCAGGCGTGCAGTAGATCTTGTTGTTCACCTTATCCATATGGAATCCCAGAACCCATCCTTCTGTCTCAGCAACAATGGAGAATTGATCGTTCGGTATATCATAGCGGAACAGTTTATTATCACCCGCCCCGTATAGGATGTTGCGCTCCGTGATGTCCATGCCTGGCCATATTGCTTTTTGAATCGGAAGGTCTTTTTGCCAGATGACCTGATGCTGTACATAATCATAGGCGAATAAAACTCCATTATCCGTTAACCCATAAATAATACCGTCCTTATACTTGATCGAGACCACTTGTTGTGCCCCTATTACAGGATGGATTTCCTTTACTTTTTGTTCCTGATCGATATCCCAAATGAACAAGCGAGCATCCATCGTCGGTCTATCTGCACCCGTGCCCACCTCATTCGTTGTAGCTGCGCATATGTAGCGAGTTCCTGGGA
>NZ_JBFUIX010000669.1:0-658 GCF_056401635.1 Paenibacillus sp. P4_E11
TCCTTTCGATATAAACCCGATGATTAATTGCAGAATTTTCTCTTGAATTTTGAACATTACATTTCATCTACATATTTTCCATTTCCAATCTCTCGATCTACACAAGAACTTTTCTTGACTCACAATTTCAAAGTTTTTGCATTTGAGCACATAAATTCATGTAACGATAGGAAGGGATTGTCGTATCGACTAAGATGGTTGCCCGTCTCATGAATGCAATGGGTCTTCGTTCGAAATTGACGAGGAATTATTAAGCCACGACCAATTCCAGGCACAGTCAGCAACAACAGATCAGTTAAATTTGTGTCTACTTTCTTGACAGACATCCATACAATACGATTGTCTATTATATAAACACTCCAGAAACACAGTTGGTATTTTGAATATTCCCTCCTCTAAAATGTTAATTAGTTACTCTGAGTAGTCAGTGTACCGAGAAGAACCTGGCCTCTCATTACTCCGGCCAGGTTCTTTCTATTGCAATGCTATCCGGTGCTACTTTACTGGAACTGCGGTAAGTATGGCTTCTGTGCTGCAATCATTTCGTCGACCATCGCTTCCACAGCAGTACGGTCATTCAAATACCCGCCGAGCAGGACGGCTTCCACGAACAGGTTCCGGTCGCCACGCAATGCAGCGTCTACGGTCAATTCTACTA
>NZ_JBFUIX010000670.1:0-657 GCF_056401635.1 Paenibacillus sp. P4_E11
CCCCATAAAAAGACATGCTGAAGTTATTACTGAAATACCTAAAGCTTTTATTCTCCGAATATGAAATAGTTTCATATCTGCTTCTCTCCTTGTTCTTAGGTTCAGCATCAATTTTTTAGAGCGGTGGCCAGTGCTGCCATCGCCTGCTGTCTAGCTTGCTCTTTTGACGACTGGTACTGCTTCTTCCAACCTTCTATGTCCACGATCTCTACTCCCGCTTTTGTATACTGCTGAGAAGCATCCGCCATAAGTTGATTAAATTGTTCGTCACATTGCTGTTCGGCTTTCGTGATCTGTGGCAAGAACGTGGTCTGGATCGTTTGTAAAATGTTTTGATCGTCGCTATTTTGTGCTTTCTTTAGGCTGTTGGCAACCTCCTGGGTCAGGCTATTTGCTTTCGCCGAACAACTATTCTGAAGTTCCTTCAGCTTTCCAGAATATTTACTTTGTAGTTCAGAGGCTTGTACAGATGAAGCATTCTTCTGCGGTGTTGTTGTTGCTACAGCAGTAGCAGGTGAAGGTTCACTTGGCTTAATCAGAGGTTGTGGTGTTGCAGGTGTAACAGATCCTTCGGATTGGTTTGGTTTGATGACAGGAGGTGTGGGAGCTGAGGACGGTTGTCCACTTGAAGAACCAGTTGATGTACTGACCGTCTTC
>NZ_JBFUIX010000671.1:0-657 GCF_056401635.1 Paenibacillus sp. P4_E11
CTCGACATCAAGCCAGTCAGCGAGACATTCAAAAATGTGAGTTGGAGGATGGTCCGATGAACATGTGGCAGGCAATGTACAAAGGCAAGAAAGTCGGTAATCCACGAACCGAGAAAGAAAAGCAACAGGTCGAACCATTTTACAGTGGCGTAACGTGGGAAGAGGTACCGGACGAACCGGAGGAGGTGAAGGGATGAGTGACAAAGAGAGATTCGAACGAATGAAAGCAGCCCTTAAAAACATTCTTGATATATCATCGGACGAATTCAGCAGACACCAAGCACTGTGGGGATTAGGCTACACGGAAGAAATCAAGCGTATATCCGCAGAGGGGGCGAGAGAGTGAAACAAATCCTGAAAGTGGACGGAATGCCGCCAAGCCTAACCAAGTACCGCAACATGCACTACCAGGAGTTGAACAACGAGAAGCGATCTTGGGAACGAGCGGTAGGATACTTGGTGAAGGAACAAAAGCTCAAGCCGATGACGCGCATTGACATGACTTATGAATTCTTTTTCGGGACTAAAGTCGAGCATGACCCCGACAACTACGCTTGCTGTGCCAAGTTTATCAACGATGGACTAGTGGGAGCCGGGATCCTTGCGAGAGATAACTTCGATCACATCCGAGAGTTTAGGGTACGGCAAGGCGGGATC
>NZ_JBFUIX010000672.1:0-657 GCF_056401635.1 Paenibacillus sp. P4_E11
TCATAAGCGTACCTGGAAGCATCACAAGTCCCGTATGAAGGGAAGAAGCATGTTGAATGTTTTGCATATAGATCGGCACCAGAAGTGTTCCTGCATATAGCGAAATCGTAATAATACAATTGATGATCAGACTGAAAGTGAACCTGGATATCTTGAATACTCGCAAATTGAGCAAGGGAGAATTCACCTTCAACGTCCGCTTAACAAAATACACCATGATGATGATTCCTGCGCCAAGTAAGGAAATTGTTTTCCATGATGACCATCCCCAGCTACTGCTTTGACTGAAGGATAGCAACAAGGAGCTCGTCGCTACGATAACGGCAAGGAATCCAATTACGTCCAATTTGATTCCACGGCTTATGCGGTAATACGGGATGAACTTCAAGGCGATCAGAATAGCTACAATCCCAACCGGTATGTTCATGACGAAGAGTGACTTCCATCCGAAGTATTCCGTTAGCCATCCCCCAATGGTCGGTCCGAATGCCGGAGCCAGCATGGCCGATACACTCCACAATCCGATGCCGAGTGCCTGCTTATCCTTGCGAATGACTTGATAAATGATCGTCATCGTCGTAGGCATGATGATTCCGCTGAACATGCCCTGCATGATACGAAAAATGATTAATGATTCCATGCTCCACGCCAACGTAC
>NZ_JBFUIX010000673.1:0-652 GCF_056401635.1 Paenibacillus sp. P4_E11
CAACAACATCATTCGTATTTATCTCTTGAATAGTTACTATTCTATCTCGTAATTTTCTCATTGATCTTGCATAGTGCGGGATTAAGCCTCTTACGTACAAAACATCTGGGTTCCACTCTTCTAACTTTGCTAACAAATGATATGAAAAGTAAAATTCCTTCCGATTCTGGTACCATATAATCTCCACATTGGAACTTTCAAGAAATTCTTTCGCAATAGTAGAATTCCTTTTCATAATGAGGTAAACTATCGAATCAGTCCCCAGCTCATTCCATTTATTTGCCGTATTGAGTATTTTCTTATTAACCCCATCATAGTTTGCAGAAGGATTACATACAATATATGCAATTTTCATTTAATAACCTCTCAACTTCGGCTAGAGACTCTACTATATAAGTTATAATTAAAAAAATTATTGATTTGTACCTATGAGATTACATACTATTTCCAATAATCAACCAAGTACATATCCGTAAATACTATCCGACAGTAGATTATCAAATACAATAGTTTGCAATTACCACAATCATCCCCTCCGTTCTGCTCATTATTTATCATCTATTAAATAACGATTAATTAGTTCAAACGTAAGTAGTAATCCAATATCTTTGTGGTGATCTATCCCTCCCCCCTTATGTTCATTAAGCATCTT
>NZ_JBFUIX010000674.1:0-651 GCF_056401635.1 Paenibacillus sp. P4_E11
ATGATGATCGTTCTAAGCAGGCGATTCTGTACTTTCTTGATTCCGGCAGCTATGCTCCAGCACCTATTGGCGGATATGCGTGGATTCAGAGGGATCAGATTAATTGGTACACCGAGCAGTCCGCCACTCGCAGCAGTCGCGATCAGGAGCCGTATGCATGGCCTGCGCTCGCGTTCTTCCATATCCCGTTACCTGAATACAAGGATGTATGGGAGCAGGGTGAGTGTATTGGCAGCAAGCAGGAGAATGTGTGCTCCTCAGCGGTCAATTCCGGATTTTTCGCTGCTATGTTGGAGATGGGAGATGTAATGGGCACGTTTGTCGGTCATGATCATATAAATGATTATATCGGGGAGCATTACGGCATACAGCTAGGGTATGGACGTGCGTCGGGTTACAGCACATACGGCAAGGAAGGGTTTCCGCGTGGGGCACGTGTCATTCGTCTGTTCGAGGGGGAAAGGCGTTTCGATACATGGACGTTCCTTGATACAGATGCTGGAGTATAAGTCTATTGCATTGTGAAGTTTCCTGACACTTATAAGGTAATACCGATTTAATTATAAGCTATGGGTATAAAAAAGGTATATTAAAAGTTATAAAGATATGATAGATTATGTTTTAAAGACATCAATACAGACAGTCGAAAGG
>NZ_JBFUIX010000675.1:0-650 GCF_056401635.1 Paenibacillus sp. P4_E11
GGTCTAGGCAGCGGCGGCATCTGGGCATTCCGAATGCTCGGTGTCCCTGGGGAACATCGTCGTGATCCCATTAATGAGGACAAGCGCGTCCTGGCCTTGATGCGAGGAACGACATGGACCGCTCAAGATGAACTATATAAAATATGCCGGATTGCAGATAAAGATATTGTGCGAACGCTGGAATTGACACCCCTTCTTGAAATGGCTGCATCCGAGGATGTTCATGGGAAGGGCGTTGCTGGTAGGGTTTTTAGCGGGAGCGCGGAGCATCATTTTGCAGACGACGGTGGACATATAACCGCTCTGGACGGGCATCCGATTGATTTTGAAGCTGGAAGGTTGTCGGATCATGACGCAGAACGGGCACTTGATCCGATCGCGTTGATTCGAGAAACGTGGGAAGCCCAACGGCTTGCTCATGTTCATTTTCTGAACCTACAGTTAAAAGAAAAGGAACGAGTAGCTGAGGCAGAAAGACAACGTCAAGAGGAACTGCGGGGTAAATTATACAAATCATAGCCGCGATAATATTAAGAACGCCAGATCATTTTTATCCATTACCGGCTTCCGCTGAGCGAATTGGTCAGTGGCTCCATAAATGTCTTGTAATGTACCGCGACCTTCATTTGCGGCCATTCTTTTTGCCAATC
>NZ_JBFUIX010000676.1:0-650 GCF_056401635.1 Paenibacillus sp. P4_E11
CGTAAGGCTTGCAAAGATTATGAAAATTACGGAGGAAGAGGAATAACTGTTTGCGATAGATGGAAAGACTTCGATAGTTTCAAATCTGATATGTATGAATCTTTTAATGATCATGTCAATTTACACGGAAATTTAAAAACATCACTTGATAGAGAAGACGTTAACGGGAACTATGAGCCAAGCAATTGTCGTTGGGCAACGCCGTCAGTACAAGCATCGAATAGGAGGGATAAGAATGAAAGCACAAAGGTTAGTTAGTACAAATAACTTATCCCATTCTGACTGGCTTGATGTTCGCAGGACAGGAATTGGAGGAAGCGACATAGCAGCAATTTGCGGGTTGAGCAGATATAAAAGCGCGATGGAAGTATATCTCGACAAATTGGGAGAAATACCTCCGATTGAGGATAACCCCAAGATGAAAGCAGGCAGGATGTTAGAACCTGTAATCGCGGAATGGTTTGCTGATGAAACGCAAATGAAAGTAATGAAACAAAATTCAGTATTTCAACATCACGAGCATAAATTCATGCTGGCTAACATCGATCGTTGGCTACCAGGACAGAATGCAGGGCTAGAAATCAAGAACACTGGCGAATACTCCCGAGACGATTGGGGAGGCGCACAGGCCCCCACGGAGTACATACTCC
>NZ_JBFUIX010000677.1:0-638 GCF_056401635.1 Paenibacillus sp. P4_E11
ATATTGAATAGAGCCAGAACAGCTGCAAGCAAGACGAGAAACCATACGAGCGAGGGCAATAATTTCCAATCTGCCAGTTTCCCACCGACAATGTTGCCTATCGTAATTCCAACGCCAAACAGCACGAGGATGTAGGAGACGGAACTGGGTGTAAAACCCGTGATATCCACCAAGATCGGCGTAATATACGTAAAAGCTGTGAATACACCTCCGAAGCCAAATACTGTCATTAGCAGGGCAATATATACGGTAGGGCGGCGTAACACGCCAAGCTCACGCCGCAGACTCGACCTAGCAGATTTGATATTTGGTACGAGCATGACAATACCGAGCAACGCCACGAGACCAATTCCCGTAATGACCCAGAACGTAAACCGCCATCCATATGCTTGACCCAAGAACGTCCCGATCGGGACACCTAGTATGTTGGCCAATGTCAATCCGGTAAACATGAGGGCGATGGCGCCGGCTCGTTTTTCCTTGGGAACCAGCTCTGCCGCGACGACGGAACCAACCCCGAAGAAAGAGCCGTGAGTCAATGCAGCCACAATGCGTGCCACCATCAATACCTCGTAGTTCGGTGCGAGAGCGGCTAGTGCATTTCCTGCTATGAAGATGACCATGAGCCAGATTAATAG
>NZ_JBFUIX010000678.1:0-638 GCF_056401635.1 Paenibacillus sp. P4_E11
CAAAAATGTCATTAATGTAAATAAGCCCATCCCAATCCCAATTTGCTTAATCGGTAAAATTTCCGATATATAATTGGAAAATGCGGTTTGATTCGCTGTAAAACCTAAAAAAATGAAAATGGACATCAGTGAAATCCAAATTGGAGAAAACCCAACAATTGTAGAAAGTCCGAAACAAGCGACAGCCATCAAAACAAAACCCCATTGATTGATGAATCGGCTACCCTTTAACTTAATTAAACGGCCAACTTGTGATCCCAATATTGCCGTGAGAAGAGCGCCTGGGAATAATACGAGCCCTATCCAATCGGATGATAAACCGTTTGCTTTTGAAAGCATCAGCGGTAGGATGAACAACGTTCCCATATATGTGATCGTATTTAAAAAACTCATCAGAAGAACCAAGCGGAATGAGCGGTTTTTTAAAATTTCAATATCGATAAATGGATCGGCTGTTCGCTTACTTTGCAAGTAAAAAAGAAACAACAGAACAGCTGCTGCAAGAAGTAGCCAACTAGAAACGTTAATTCCCATCAAAATTGCCGTAATCGCTAGCGTAAATAAAATAGCACCGACAATATCGAGATTTCCAGTTTTTGTTTCTTCTTTAGGCACATATTTAAGGAAAAATGGCAGTC
>NZ_JBFUIX010000679.1:0-635 GCF_056401635.1 Paenibacillus sp. P4_E11
GTTTCTCAACAGTCTGAATCCACGTTTACGTGGATTCGAATCGATACATTTTCTTGATATCCGATAAAAACAAACCGATTATCATCCTAAGGAAAATCGGCCACATTTCAAATCTCTTTCAAATCTCTATATGCTTGGGTCAGAGCAGCGTCGGTCGTGCAAGATCAGCCGAACATATCTATCTGTTCGGAATCCACATTCGGCAACTCATCTTTGAACAGCTTCCAATTCTCCTGCATTTCTGCATCACTGAGAAGACAGGCGTCCAGTTGGAAATAATCTTTCGCAGTGGATTGGGTCAAGGTGACCGGCACCATTGGCGCTGGATGCCAAGCAAATTGCGCGGATAGAAACGCCTAAGTCCCCCTTGGTATATCCCGACGATGATTTTCTGGATTAATCCAATTATATCGACAAGGCCCACAGAGCAATGGCTCTGTGGGCCTTGTTATAAAAAATAAAGTCAATGACCTTCACCTTATAAAGACTGGGCAAGGCGGAATCCAAGGTCGTCGATGGAAAATGTCGGGTGGCTGCGACGACGACACGTTGCCCCACACCCCCTGGCCTCTTCTGCCCAACTGCCACCGCGAAAAATCCGGTAGGAGCCATATACTTTCTCATCATATATATCC
>NZ_JBFUIX010000680.1:0-631 GCF_056401635.1 Paenibacillus sp. P4_E11
CGGTAATATCGTTGGGCAATTTTCTCAGCTATTTCCTGAGGAACATTATTCGATGTTTGATAGAATTCATTGTCATTGTAATGTAAATCCTTGACTGTGTTCTTTGTCATAACCATCACCTCATGTTTTATGTTTTGCTTAATTTCCTTGTTTTCTCACGATCATTTTATACTCATTCGTTGAAATAGAAAATGGTCTGAGTGTGGTGGCATTTGTGTTAAGTGTAGGAAAGCATGTCGCGTATTGCCCAGCGATCGAAACAGCAGTGTCCTACACTGATGGAGGCTCACTTCTTTTGGTTGATAGCCTATGCAGCAGCAAGGGTTTTATCCAAACGGTTCGAAGCATGGGTAAAAAGGCGATGCATGTCATCTGTGGTGTCCGAAAGGATAAACGGCATTATTCGTACAAGGATCAGCTCATGATTGCACAAAAAAAGCTATTGACTTCTTTAAAAGTGATTTGTTTTGTGGATTATATATAATCGATATTATATTATAGTTTGGAATTTGATTGCAATAATAATGTTTTTGGAGCCAGACCGCGACATAGATCGTGTTAGACAGCGTTATATGCAGTTAACAAAGCCTGAGCTGGTTGAATTTATTGTCAGAATGGAACAGTATATTTC
>NZ_JBFUIX010000681.1:0-631 GCF_056401635.1 Paenibacillus sp. P4_E11
CCGCACAGTTGCATTCACATGGCTTATTTTACCGAATTTTCCACCAGTAATATATTCCTTTGTTTTTTTTATTGCAGGTCGAAACCGGTTCGGATGAACGACCGATAAATGTACCGCATTTTTTTCGCACTCTGTAATGATTTCTTGTGCTTCTTCTAATTTTAAAGTTATAGGTTTTTCAACTATAACGTGTTTTCCGTTTCTTGCTGCATCTAAGGCGAGTCTGTGATGAACACCACTAGGAGTACAAATAATTACTACATCCACTTCAACTGATGAAATTAGATCTTCTAAGGATAAAAAACCATTTACACCATTTGCATTAGAGAATTCTTTGACTCTATCAGGGTTATTATCACAAACGGCCACCAATTTAGCTGATAGAGTTTTTTCAATTGCTTCAACATGCTTCATTGCAATATGGCCACACCCAACAATCGCAAAATTAATCACAGGTTTTCATCCCCCTCTAAAGTAACAAACCCATCACATTCAATCATGCAATGAGTTGTAAAAAATTATGCGTCATACTTCCTTAAAGAATCAGATTTAGTAGAGCCCTGCCAATATCGTTTTATAAAAGTTATTAACACTCCAAAAATGATGCCCACAAATGAAGCAATTATTATAT
>NZ_JBFUIX010000682.1:0-630 GCF_056401635.1 Paenibacillus sp. P4_E11
GGCCAGCTCTGATCGGACCTTTATTTCCTTATGCGATTCCCGAGCATACGAAGGTGGAAAAACTACGGGTATGGATCGAATTGTTCGAAAAGTTTTATACCGCCAACCGATACACAAATGAGCGGACGTACGTTCGCAGCTTAAAGGTTCAGAGTCGATTCCAACAATTTATCGAGTTTTTTCTGACCTATATCCTGAAAGAGGAGCATATCCCCGACCCCCGGATGTACAAGCTGCTTGAACGGCTAGATCAGGATCTGCTGCGTGGCAGTCCACAGCAACTGGAGGCCTACTATAGCGAGCTGAGAATCAGTCGCGGTTATTTCTTCGAGCTGTTCAAGCAAGCAACTGGCCTGTCTCCCGTACAATATGTCAACCATTTCCGAATGAATCGAGCGAAGGACGATCTCCGATTCACCGATCTAAGTGTCACGGACATAGCGGAGAAGCACGGATTCTCGTCCATTCATTATTTCTCCAAGCTCTTCCGCCAGTTGAGCGGTAAGTCTCCAAGCGAATTCCGGGAGGAAGGCGCGGGAGCACAGTGAAAGTCCAGTTGGATCACCTTGGCAGAGCCGGGTTTCAAGATGAGCTCGACGACATGTGCTGGATAAGAAAACGTCTATCTTC
>NZ_JBFUIX010000683.1:0-628 GCF_056401635.1 Paenibacillus sp. P4_E11
TTGTGTTCCTCCATATTGCGGTTGAAAAGTATCTTGCAAACCCTTCAGTGATGACATGCCCAAAAGAGATCCCACAGAATCTTCGGAGGCTCTTCCTACACGATCTAATAATGGCTTATCTCTATTTTCAGACAAACTCGCACCTATTGCGACCGGAAATGCCAATGGCTGTAATCTGTTGTAGTCGAATTGCTTATCTCCTTTTTGGTACTTCGCTGCCTCCTCCGCTGCGTCTGATCCTTCTCCACTGAACATTGCATCCAAGTACCTCATAAGTGCAGATGTGTTGAAGCGATATTTGCCTTTCCCTGCTTGCTCCCGTATGGCATCCACATCTTTATTACCACTGTCATTAGCCCCTGTTATGATGCCAGCTTGTTCTAAGTAGTAACCAACTGCTCCAAGCCCGGCAGATCCTGTTAATCCGAGTGACAATGTTCTGATGGCTTCCCTACGAGATGCGTTAGATTTACTTGTTAATTGATACAAACCTTTGATGATGCCAGCTGGTGTCAACGTGACAGCTGCTGAAGCCATATTGATAGGTGTTCTAACGAATGGGAATACAGTATTCACAAAAGGTTTCCCTATATTAGGCGACTTGTTCAACCAATTCGCTGTTTTACCT
>NZ_JBFUIX010000684.1:0-623 GCF_056401635.1 Paenibacillus sp. P4_E11
GGTTACTACTTATTGTAGCAGTTTCGACGCCGCTTTATACGTCACCTCTCTGAAAGGTACTTAACCCTGAAGAAGAAAATGTGAACCATCATTGGTCATAAACAGCCTATGCGAAGGGCGCGTGGACGCACAAAAAAGAGCTGTCCTCTATAGACAGCCCTTCGAATATTTCGCGGGTAAACCAAAAACAAGATGCTGCTTACGGTCCGTATGTACCGTGAACAACATCTTGTTTGAATTGCGCGCTTGGCAACGTCCTACTCTCCCAGGACCCTGCGGTCCAAGTACCATCGGCGCTGGAGGGCTTAACGGTCGTGTTCGGGATGGGAACGCGTGGTTCCCCTCCGCCATCGTCACCAAACAACTTTCCCCACAAAGTGAAGCCAAGCTCTGACGCTTATGCCGATTACTTTGCGTGGGCCCCAGAAAACCTCAAGGGCTAAAACACAGGAAATATTATTCCCTGAAAACTAGATGCGAAAGCGGTAACGAGCCGCATTGTATAACTGGTCACTCCGGGTAAGAGTGAATAGGATAAGCCCTCGACCGATTAGTATTCGTCAGCTCCACACATTACTGCGCGTCCACCCCGAACCTATCAACCTCGTCGTCTACAAGGGGTC
>NZ_JBFUIX010000685.1:0-622 GCF_056401635.1 Paenibacillus sp. P4_E11
GGAACATCCATTGACCCTACAAGGAGAGAAGAATCGGTTATTGCTACAGGCAACTTGATCCGAGACGTGGATAATCCGTATTCGAACGGTGAGGCGCTGTTCAGTATCGTCCATTACAAGAATCCAGAGTCTAATGGCAAAGTGACCGACTACCGTCTTGGACCTAATAAAATAAAAATATTTGGCAATCTCATTGATCGTCCGTTCGGCTATGTATTTCGCGCTCTGGATAGTTATGATGTCAGTTACTATGATAACGAACATTACAATATGGTCAATAACGCCGTGTACATCACAGCGGAGAGCGGAACCCGCAATGTAGATGTAGACCGGAACAAGTTTGTGTATGCCAACGGCAAAGATAATTGGGGCAATCCACTCCAAGTTATCCGGCGCACGTCCGCTAATTGTACGAGAGGTTCCGTGAGTTATAATAAATTTACCTGTTCCAAGAAAGACGGTTTCCGTGGAGCGATTGCGGCGGCAGTCATGGGGAATCTGATGTCGGTTAACGGAAACGTAGGCGAAGGATTCGATATTATTGTAGACGCCGGACGATGTACCAAGCTAATCTGTGATGGAACCGAAGATCCTGATTGTAATGTAGCGGTAAGGATAGGGC
>NZ_JBFUIX010000686.1:0-621 GCF_056401635.1 Paenibacillus sp. P4_E11
ATCCAGGCATCCGGCGCAAAGGGCAGTACCTCCCGCTTAAAATACTCGTCGATATCCTCTTTCAGCGATATATTCTCGGTATCTCGCAGATTGGTGTCAGCCTGTTTTTCACCTTTTTTCAATACAAGTTTACCGTTCTCATCCCTAAGGGGGCGTTCCACAGTAATTTTGGTGTAGCCGAAGTCGGTATTGTCAAAAATCATACTGATATCGCTCATCGCAAAGTCTCCGTACAGCCGGGTAATTTCCTCTATGGCACTGTCCGGAATGTCGTTTCGTTTGTTGCCAAGAGCCTTCCGGCGTTTTTCAAACAGGCCGTTTGCGTTTATTAGCTGCACCTTGCCCTCACGTTTGGTGCCCTTCTTTTTGTTGGACAACACCCAGATATAGGTAGCAATGCCCGTGTTATAAAAAATGTCGTTGGGCAGGGCGATAATAGCCTCCAGTATATCATTCTCAAGAATGTATTTGCGGATTTCGGATGGGCCGCTCCCTGCATCACCCGTGAACAGTGGGGAACCATTATGGATGATTGCAATACGGCTGCCGCCGTCCTTCTGCTCTTTCATTTTTGATATTGCTGTCATGAGAAACAGCATCTGCCCGTCGCCCACGGAAGGC
>NZ_JBFUIX010000687.1:0-620 GCF_056401635.1 Paenibacillus sp. P4_E11
CATCAAACCGGAGCACTGGCCGCTGTTAAGGAATCAAAACCATCTCACCGTCACTACTGCAGAGGATTCAATGTGTGTAGGTGGATTTGTTCTGGAAGTGGAAACAACGACCGGATGGATTCGCAGTACAGTTTCCGATTACTATACCAACACCGACCGCTGGGATCATTGGGGAAAATCTCCCGTGGATAAAATCGCGCCCGAACAAACAGTAGATGTAGAGCTTTCCTTTTACATAAAGGAGTAGATGAGATGGCATTCAAATTAATTGCATTGGATATGGATGGTACTTTACTCAACAAACAAAGACAGATTTCTGATGATAATATCAGATGGATCCGACTCGCCCAAGAAGCTGGAGTCAAAGTCAATCTTGCTACGGGAAGACCGATCCAAGAGGTTATCCCCTACGCTGAACAATTGCAGTTGGATTGTCCATTGATCGTTAATAACGGCAGTGAAGTGTGGAAAACGATGAATATCCTTCATTCCAGATACGAATTAGATCCGGATTTGATTGTCCGTATTATGAAGTTGCTTGCAACGTATAAGAACGAGATCGGTTTCTGGGCACATACCGTCGGGGGAACAATCGATATAACGAATTTACCTGTCGATAT
>NZ_JBFUIX010000688.1:0-617 GCF_056401635.1 Paenibacillus sp. P4_E11
ACTATATCTAGGTCAGCATCGGTTAATTGTGTACATGAATCTTTCAACATTTTTATTACACCTTCATATTTAGACATAAGTGTGTTCAAAGACTTCCCTTTTACCATCGGAAGCCTATTATTTGCATCGATCATGGGGCCATATTGCTCTTTTAAAGAATGAGGAAGTGGTTGTCCTTTCATTCTATAAACCCAATTAAGATCAACATACATGATATGTTTTATTAACTGAGCGGTACTATTAAAGTTGTTATTGGGCCCCTTGTAGTCTACTTCTTCTTGCGACATGCCATCAGTGATTAATTGTAATCGTTGGCTATTCTCTACCACAGCGGAATATAATATTCCCACAATAGGTGACATATTGGTTTCACCTTGTAAATCGTAAAGCATCCTGTCTCTTCCTCCCTCGCTTTTATTTAATATTCACATTTATATCTCCCCCACTTACGCTTCGCTAAGAAGTAGGGGTTTCTTACCATTACTTGCCGTAACTTTCTACAAGACAGCAGGTTGGCTACTATCTCTCGCTACACATGTAGCGGAAACCGAACAGCAAGCTATCGTAAGCAACACTTTTGCAAGTGGGTGGGAACTCACCATCTACTACTTCTAGCT
>NZ_JBFUIX010000689.1:0-615 GCF_056401635.1 Paenibacillus sp. P4_E11
GTATAAGATTGAAGATGCTGCTTCTATGACTGGCTTGACGAAACGAACGATCCGTTACTACGAAGAGATTGGATTGATCGAGGCATTAGACCGGACCGAAGGAGGTATGCGCCTCTACACAGAGGAGGACATTGAACGGCTGAAGAAGATTATTTTAGCGAAGGAAGTACTGGGGTTTTCCCTGCAAGAATTGCAGCAATTCCTCAAGGTCAATGAAATCATTGAACAACAACGTCTGGTCGTACGTTCCGTGGAAGATCGCGTGGAGCGCCAGAAGAAGTTGAGCGAAATATCCGAGGGCCTTCATAGGGAAATCGAAATGATCGAGAGCAAGATGAGTCGTATGGATTCCTTCAAGCAAGAGCTGCTGTCCTGGGATCACAAAGTGCAGGAAGCGATTCATAGGCTGGAGAACGACTCAGATGCTACGAACGTAGAGGGGAAAATGGTGTGAACAATCAAGCCGAGCAGTCAACTTCAACTCCATTCTGGACGATTATTATGGCCGTGTTTTTCGGAAATTTCATGGCTTCCCTTAGTACGACGACGATCAATGTGGCCCTACCGGTCTTCATGGATGATTTCCATGCCGAGCTGCATACGGTACAGTGGATG
>NZ_JBFUIX010000690.1:0-614 GCF_056401635.1 Paenibacillus sp. P4_E11
GAATTGTACATTCCTCCTCCATTTTTCATTGTAACAGGTATTCGGATCGCGGCATGCTGGTCGTCAGTCTGGTTGGATGCAACATCATCTMTAATGGATTTCAAACGATTATTATAATTAGCATAAAAGTCATTGTTTGCTTTTTTAATATTTTCGTGACCTTCTGCTTTTTTGGTTCCGAATTTTGAATCTAACAGACTTAACGGAGAAGTTTTCAAGATCGATTTATCATCAAGCCCCAAGTCAACGGCACATGCGATACTCAAACCTCCAATGGCATAAAACTCACTGGCTTTATTCAAAAGCAATGCATCTTTGTCAACAAAAGTCTTATTACTGATTATGCTTTGTGCAGTCAGGTCATTTAGTTCTTTTGGCGACGAATCAGGATGAGTCAACAGTTGATAGGCTTTTTCCTGAAGATAGGTGGCCATCCCTTCAATATTATCATAACCATCTTGCTGTTTATTTTTTTCGTTACCATTCAAAAACAACTCGTAAAAATATGTCGCATTTTGAATTCGTTCAACCTTTTCATCTTTATTATTGGATGCAATGGCTTCCTTCAGGTACAGGAACATTTCGTTACGATAATACCTGCTATCTGTATCTTC
>NZ_JBFUIX010000691.1:0-608 GCF_056401635.1 Paenibacillus sp. P4_E11
AAACATCCCTGCCCAAGCGCCATAAAATTTAGTTCCAAACATTCCGTGTTTTAACTTCCTATGACTCCTTAATTCTTGATTTAAGCACCCACAACTTTTTGAATTACCCCGGCTTAGGTTAGCTCCTATGCATATTGCGAATTCGCCACAATCRCATTGGCACTTCCACATGGTTGACTTATTTTTGTTTTGTCCGTGATATTCGATCACTACCAAGCGCCCATACTTATTTCCAATAAGATTTTTGAAATTGTAATTAGTGGGTAGTGCTTGCATCTATGCTCACTCCCTAAAGTTTGGTATAATTGCCTTACAACTCGATTTCCTTTACGCGCCTTCCACAGTTCCCGCTGTGAGGGCGTTTTTTATTTGCTCGTACTCTCTCGCGATCCCGATCCAACAGGAGCGCTCTGCACTTCCTGGCGGGGATTCCATCATGCAACGGTAACAGTGACGTAGTTTGGCGTAGATGTCGGCGATGGTCATTTGTCCAACCTCAATTTAGCCCAATTCGCAAAAGTACTGTACCAACATGTGCCGCCTTTATATTCATTACCGTCTGAATCTACTCGTACATATTCGATGTCAGCTCCGACAGGACTTAATAC
>NZ_JBFUIX010000692.1:0-606 GCF_056401635.1 Paenibacillus sp. P4_E11
CCTACAAACAGATTCTATCCATTGTCTATTATCTGATTATGGAAGACAGGAATTCACTCAGCCGTTTTCCAAAATGGGCTATGACGCATATGCATCCTTTCAACAAAGATATTCCTTCACAAAGAAGCAGCGAGCTGTTTGGTTCCGTTGACGAAAATGCTAAGCAGCACTTTTTTCTACTCCAAGGGCAGCGCAGGCTGGAGACCGAATTTCTGGCCTATGACACCACCTCCATATCGTCATATTCCAAATTACTGAAGCAGGTCAAGTATGGCCGGAATAAAGACCATGATCGGCTTCCGCAAATGAATCTTGCTCTTCTTTTTGGAGAGCAATCCCGATTGCCGGTATATTACAGAAAGCTGCCTGGCAACATCTCAGACGTGACAACCATCCAGAATATGCTTGCCGACATCGACTTTCTCCAGCTGGACAAGGTGAAGCTTGTCATGGACCGCGGGTTTTACAGCGAGAAGAATATCAATGCATTATACGAAAAACATCATAAGTTTCTCATTGGCGTGAAGACTTCGTTAAAGTTTGTACAGAATCAACTGGACGAAGTACGAAAGTCCATGGTGTCCCGGCCCCATTACAGTTCCAAGT
>NZ_JBFUIX010000693.1:0-603 GCF_056401635.1 Paenibacillus sp. P4_E11
GAATACTTCCGTCGTCCCCCAAGAGGACGTATGCGAAGTGTGCTGTCATATATTGACCCGTTCTACTATCTCCATCCACGGTTTCGGTGTCGTAGGTATACGCGCCCTGCACGGATCCCGAAGAATCGCGGGTGATTAACGCCTTTGCTCCTTTAGTTGGAGTTGTCCCGATCGTAATACGCTCGACACCTGTCGAATCGTAAGAGTGGAATCCTGTCGAATCTATCGCTACACGTTCCCCACTTGCTGCGCTTCTCAGGATGATACTAGTAGCGATCACATTCCCATCAAAATCAACCGAGAACGTTGTATTCGTGCCGTTAAAGACGGTCATTCCCGATCCATTTATCTCGATGTATGCGCCATCGTTTAAGTCAGCGCGAATCGTAACTTTGTTCGTAATGATGGTCCCAGCGATAATCAAGTCGGCTGTTAACCTCTTAATGTTGAGAGAATCTATGTTTCCGTTGAGCAACCACTGAACCTCTTTTATCATACGGGCAACAAGGTCGGCCAATTGATCTGTGGACATGCCTTTGTTTACGCCTGGAAAGCTAATTGTTGGCATTGCGCACCTCCATATTAATATGCTGGCAAGTTGTC
>NZ_JBFUIX010000694.1:0-599 GCF_056401635.1 Paenibacillus sp. P4_E11
CTCCTAGCGACTTCTTCGGTCACATACTTACGCTTGTTGGCGTTCGCCTTTAGGTGAGTCGAGTCGGTAATGAGCACACGGCCGGCGACCATACGGTGTTCGATAGCTTGAAATACAATGCGGTCGAATACTTCCTGAAGCACATCGCTCTCCTTAAGACGTCGGCGATTTAAGCTGATGGTGCTGTGATCTGGAACCTTATCGGCCAAGCCAAGCCCCAGAAACCAGCGATAAGCCAGGTTCATCTGCACTTCACGCTCAAGCTGACGTTCAGAACGAATGCCGTAGAGGTAGCCGATAAACATCATTTTGAAGAGCATGAGAGGATCGACAGAAGGACGTCCATTATCTTCGCAGTAAAAAGAACGGACTTTATCGAGGATAAAGGAGAAGTCGATATATTTCTCAATTTTTCGTAGCAAATGATCTTGAGGAACAAGGTCTTCTATGCAAACCAATTCGTATGTATTTTGAACATGGGATTTTGTGCGAAGCATAGGATCACCACCAAGTTGGATTTACATATATTATACCATATTAACGCGGTAATTTGTTAAAGAATTCGACTGAAAAATAGACTGTTGAGGGTTTCTCAACAG
>NZ_JBFUIX010000695.1:0-595 GCF_056401635.1 Paenibacillus sp. P4_E11
TTCCGGAATGCTGCAAAAGTKCAGGATTTTCTCCCCATCCCCATTCAAATTTAATAAATCCTGCAAATGTGCAGGATTTTATCGACAAAATCTCGATTTCGCCCGAACCGCAGCTAAAATGCTGCACTTTCGAAACAATATTGAGCTTTCGGATGCAAACGGATCAAAAATCATGTATTTTTGCAGGATTCTTTCAAACGAGATGCACAACAACAATCGCATTCTACATAGTAGCAATTGCGACTGAACCCCATTGAGTCAACTCATTCGAGCTTTACTGCATCCTTCAAGGCAAGAAATTAAGGAAGCAGCCTTCAGTCTTCCCCTCTACCCCAAAAACTTATAAATTCTTATATGTAAAAAAAGATAAACTCTTTAGATTTATCTAAAGAGTTTATCTCGTTTTTGATGCGCGTAGAGGGACTTGAACCCCCACGGTCGCCCGCTAGATCCTAAGTCTAGTGCGTCTGCCAATTCCGCCATACGCGCGAATAAATCTGGTGAGCCATGTAGGACTCGAACCTACGACACCCTGATTAAAAGTCAGGTGCTCTACCAACTGAGCTAATGGCTCAAAATGTAATGGGGTTGATAC
>NZ_JBFUIX010000696.1:0-595 GCF_056401635.1 Paenibacillus sp. P4_E11
GTGCATGACCATCCATACGTGCTTAAAGCCCGAGTTGCCTGAGAGTTTGTCATGCAGATGTTTTCACCCGGTACCACTTGTACGTTTCAGATATAATGTTAATCAGAGCGATGAATGCAATCATCATGATGAGCCAATCGGTTGCTGCGGCCCATATCGATACCACCGTCTCGTAATCTTCTCCGCTGGCGGACAAGAGCCCTGATGCCTCCATTTGTGGGATGAACTCGGGATTCAAGATTGCAGGATCAGCTAATATGATGCACACCAAGACCGTGGTTACAACTGACATCACGACGTGAAGGGCAAGTAACTTGCCGGACCTAAAACGTACGATGATTCGGATGCTTTCTTTCAAGATGCCTAGTGCAGCAAGTATCCCTACGATCGGTAAATAGTTCCGGAAGACATCGGCATTCAGAAAAGGAATGACCAAACGTTCTCCATCCTGCACCCTCCAGATACCAAGCAGATCGATAGAGTACAGGCACACTACCAAAAATAGTACTGTGAAAATAATGCCTGCAATCGGTTTGCTCATTTTGATTTGTTTATTCATGTCGGGGATACTCGGCAAGTCGGACGGTTTCCATTC
>NZ_JBFUIX010000697.1:0-595 GCF_056401635.1 Paenibacillus sp. P4_E11
GTGCGTAGACTGGAGCTTACGGGCCTCCGAGTAGCGGTGGTGAAGCATGACGGTCACGGCCATTATAAGGAAGCAGAGGGATCGGATTCAGCTGCCTATCGATCTGCTGGCGCGTCTGCTGTTGTCGTTCTTTCCCCAGATAGTCTAGTGATCTACGAGAGATCAGCTTCCCGAACATTAGAAGAGTTGGTGGATCGACTTTCTGCACATGAGGAAGGCTATGATCTGATTGTTGCTGAGGGATTCAAGGGCAGCCATCATCCGAAAATCGTGGTCGCACGTACGATGGAAGACTTGATCGTTCTTGAACAGATCGGCCCAGGGTTGCTTGCGATCGCTTGTAAGAAGGAACTTTCACTCCCGGATCCCGATACTCCTATACTTGACATCGATGATCCGGCGGCAGTAGTCCTATATATCCTCAAATACCTGAAAGGCCTGGAATGGACTGCGGAATAACTTGACCTTTTGAGACATAAGTTAACTGGGAATCAATCAGGTTGTCTCAAAGTGTTTGAACTTTCTATGGATTTGTATTATAGTCTATACAGAGGCTATATATTTGAGGAGGAATACCACGATGGCAAAGTACACA
>NZ_JBFUIX010000698.1:0-591 GCF_056401635.1 Paenibacillus sp. P4_E11
CACTAGAAGTAACGAATGTTTTAGTATTAAAACAAACGGTTATCGTGCGGATGTGGTTCTCAAGCTACGAAAGATACCTGGCCGCGTATGGGCGATAGCGAATTTAGAATGGACCGTTCCCAATAATGAGAAAACGATTCAATTACTTTATGAATTGTTTGGCCCTGAACATGTTGATTTCTCCAACTCATTGCGACAAGAAGAACTTCTTATTCGAAAATGGTTCCCTTACGACGCTGCAACGGCCAAAGTCATACGTGATCACTTGGACCAATTGACAAATCTTATGACTCTTAAAGGCTTCAGCATGAAAACCAAAAAGGCATATGAAGGCCATGTCCGACGTTTTTGTGAAACCCATGCTGAAGTGTTTCTACAGTTAAAAGTCGCTGATGTACAAACTTATCTCCTACGAATATTTGCGCAGGACCGTTCTCATTCTTATATTAATCAGACAATGAGTGCATTGAAGATTTTTCTCGGTATGGTATGCGGACGACCTGATCTCATCCTAAATCTCCCACGACCTAAGAAAGAAAAAAAACTTCCAGCTGTTTTGTCCGTTGATGAGGTACTGCGTGTATTTAATGT
>NZ_JBFUIX010000699.1:0-590 GCF_056401635.1 Paenibacillus sp. P4_E11
CATCCCCATTCAGAATGGCCAAGTTTTCGAGATAATTTTGGGGCAGTTTTGTACGCGGGTCGTTAATTGAAATGATCCTTACTGGG
The DNA here is from genome assembly GCF_056401635.1 of Paenibacillus sp. P4_E11. NCBI lineage: Bacteria > Bacillati > Bacillota > Bacilli > Caryophanales > Paenibacillaceae > Paenibacillus > Paenibacillus sp. P4_E11. Next base: position 87 of record NZ_JBFUIX010000699.1, read on the forward strand.
TCATCGAGATAATTAACTTTCGAATTTAAAGCCTCAGCAATGAACCTTACTGGGACATAAGCATGACCATCGTAATTCAATRCAGTGTACTCTGAATCCAAAGCTTTGGTTTCCCCGTTTATGATAAATTTGACTGGAAAACGAACTACCTCCAACATGTCTGATGCATCAACTCGAGTGAACGAAAATAACACTGCTCCTATCACCATGCCCAAGATAAACTTTTTCATAATATCCCCCCCGATTCAACTACATCACTAAACGTTTAGCTGAACTGGTAGTGTTGTGTACTCGTGTCCCGTTGCATAACAACACTTAATATTGTCCAACTATTTTACATACTCTGTAGCAACACCTACCACCACGCCAACAACAAAGACGAGACTGCTATTCGTATACCTGTTGAAGAAACCCGCATTTCGTTCACTCCTTATTTATTATCGCTTTTGAAAGTTATCAACATTACTTTACCAACCCATACACGATGATGGCATATATTTACAT
>NZ_JBFUIX010000700.1:0-589 GCF_056401635.1 Paenibacillus sp. P4_E11
CGATGCCTCCGTCAACTTTTGATCTTGAGAGAGATCAGGTGCTTGGAGTGACAGCTTTAGATTTTTGACGACAGGAGTCAGTAATCCAACGACCAAGACTTGAATGGCTACGTACAGAACAAGCGAGCCGATAATCCAGAAGCTCGTGATGCTCCATGAAGACACTATCACCAGCAGAATCCCGGTGAGTACAGCGAGGGTCCCGCCAATTTTCGGAAAAAAATTCATCAATTCAAACGAAGCGATCGATTGCCGTAACCCCCCAACGGTTTGACCCCTTCTTAACAGTAAATGTCCGAAAAAAGTGGGGCCGATCCCGATAATCGACGACAGCACATGAATAAGCACTAACCATTTCATAAATTCGCTACCTCCTACTTCAACAGAATACTTATAAGATAGCACGTTGCCGAAACCCATTATATTATCCAAAGGTCGTAGAAAGGTAGAGGTTAGGTATACTTTTTCTTCGACATCGGCGTGCTGTAAGGATAAATGCCTAACGGCGTCCTTTGACGCCGTGCGTTTGCCGAGACGATGAACAATCAACGAAGTAATACTGAATCGACAAAAAACATGCCTCAGAAGG
>NZ_JBFUIX010000701.1:0-586 GCF_056401635.1 Paenibacillus sp. P4_E11
GGGCTTTGGTGTTATTATCTGCAAAAAATAGCTTAATAAGAAGGAATATGATGTATTTTGTCGAAATTTAAGCATCATAGGGATCTAGTGCTATTTGTCAGCTCGTGAAATAGGCACTTATTACTATCGTAGATAATCTTTCCACTGCAAGTAAAGTTCATCAATTTTATGTAAACGAAGGTGCACAGACATGAAAAAGATACTTGGTTATGCATTGCTCCTGATTGGTGCCTGGTGCGGTGTTACAGGGTATTACAGTTTGTCAGGTAGCGGAGTCCAAACTATAGGTATTTTCGCTTTTATCGCTACTATATTGCTCTTTATTGCAGGTTTTGTTATTTTGATGATCAAGTCAACTAGAACTAATCAGAATAAAGAAGTGAAGAAAACTCAACTGTTTGCTTCAGTGATTTTAATACTTGTACTTTCATTAACAACATCCTGCGAAAAAAAGGATGAAGTCGACTACTTTTCAAAATTAGAGATTTGGGATAAATATGTACTTGGGGACGGATTTAATAACCGCTACTATGATTTTACTATTATTAATCATAACGATGTGCCTGTTACTGGGGCAATATTCGTT
>NZ_JBFUIX010000702.1:0-586 GCF_056401635.1 Paenibacillus sp. P4_E11
ATGAGAGGTTTGGTCGTGTGTCTCGCACCAGGTTGACGCGGTCACTTCTCATGGTCTGTTGGATATTGAATTGAATGGAATGGGGAAATGGTAATGAAAAAGAGGTTGACGATTTTCTTGATTACCCTGCTTGCGTTATTGCCCTTAATGGGAATGTGGCCATTGAATGTTCAGGCGGCTTATGTGTTCAGCGGCGGGGGAGAAGGTACTCCGGGAAATCCTTATATGATTGAAACCGCAGAGGATTTGGATCATATCCGAGATAACCTTACGTCAAGTTATAAGCTACAGGCAGACATTAATCTTTCTTCCTATGGCAATTGGAATCCAATCGGTACAGATTCTAATCCGTTTGAAGGCAATTTCGATGGAGCTGGGTATACCATTAGCGGAATGATAATCAATTCGTCTGCTGATTCTATTGGTCTGTTTGGTTTTGTGAACTTATACCCCAACAAGACGATTAAACATGTACGACTGGAGAATGTGGATATTACATCGACTAATGTGAACGCCATGGTCGGCGGACTTATTGGTCTCTCCGCTCAAGGCACGATTGACGGTTGTTCGGTGATCGGTGAAATAG
>NZ_JBFUIX010000703.1:0-581 GCF_056401635.1 Paenibacillus sp. P4_E11
ACCGCTGATCGCTCGAAAGTAATCAGATATTTATTTCTTCTGGTCCCTTATGTATCATCAATGCTATCCCTGACCTTACAGTTATCCCCATATTCCCTTCGTCTTGTCGTGTAACGTTCTTGTATTCACGAACCCGAGAACCTTAAGGCAGCTTGCTGCCGGCCGCGATGCGGTTAGGTTCGCAGGGGTGTCTGCCTGACTCCACTACTCCGAAATGCCTCGGGCAGACCAAGGGAGCGTCAGCGACCGCTGCATGAATACGGTGTTAGGCGAAGTTATTGACATCTTGATTCGCTAGGGAGGATCTTGAATATATAATCTCTTGCAATGCATTCGAATGTTTCGTCTTTATAATAAAATAAGTAATGATTTAAGTTCTGATTATTTAATTGATCCTTATTAACTATAACTCTATCTTTCGGAAAATTAGTTTTCCAATCAGATCCTTCTATTAAATAATATTCTCCCCACTCTATAGCGCAATTTGAATATCTACATTGTCCTTTATAAAATCCTTCATCATTCGTCGGCCCGAGCCGATACATAAAACAATCATTAAATTCCAATATTCCTATGTCTTC
>NZ_JBFUIX010000704.1:0-578 GCF_056401635.1 Paenibacillus sp. P4_E11
TGTGTATAAGAGACAGGATCTGCTGCATGTAATTTTTTACTAAGCTTACCACATGGGGTACCTCTTCGAGAACGATATATTTTTTGCCGGTCGTCATCGTAATTAGCGTGTCCGGCGTTTCTTCAATCATCTCGATCAACAAGGCGTTGAGTGTAAGTTTGCTCCCATTCAAGCGTGTAACAGGTATCACAAATTTCCCTCCTGACAACCCAATCAGTAAGCCGATTGTTCGAGGGCGAACGAATCGCCCTCGAGCCGAATCAGCTGGTTATAACATTAACGCTTCAGGTTCAATATCTCCTGGAGTACCTCGTCTGAGGTTGTAATAATTCTGGAATTCGCCTGGAAGCCGCGTTGAGCGACGATCATCTCTGTCAACTCGTTCGTCAGCTCCACATTGGACATTTCCAGTTGACCGGAAATGATCGCTCCAGTACCTAGTGCTGGATCATTTGCAGGAGAGAGTTCGAAATCATCCGGATGTGCATTTGGAGTCTTGCGATACAAGCTGTTGCCAACCTTCTCCAACCCAGCTGGGTTCGTTACTTTTACTACAGCGACTTGCACACCCGTTGGTA
>NZ_JBFUIX010000705.1:0-575 GCF_056401635.1 Paenibacillus sp. P4_E11
TTACTCTGCTCTTCAGGGTGTAGAATAAGTTGGGCCACTTGAGCTTCATTTGTTTTATGGCAGGATGCATGTTGTTTCACGACACCTCACTTTGGCAACTGCCGGTATTCGCTGGGCAGTACTCCAATTTGATCGTAGAATACCCTACTGAAATATTTTTCGTTAAAGTACCCGCATTTTTCCGCCACCCAATAGATCGGGTTTGCCGTTTGCTGGAGCAGTTCTTGTGCATAGGCGATTCGAATACTCCGGACATAATCGTTAAACGATTGACCGACAATATCCTTGAAGCATTGGCTAAAATAGCTCCTGCTCATAGTAGCCACTTTAGCCACATCCGCAAGCCTCATTTCCTGGTTAAAATGAAGGCGAATGTGCGTAACCGCTTTCATTATACTCTGCACAACTTCATCCGAGTAAGTTTTACTCAGTTTCCTGCGCAGATCCCTACGCACCGTCTGGAGCCATTCAACCCCGTGGGACCAATTGGGAAAGGGACGGAAAGAACCGAATGGCGGAATAGATGAATCTGGAACCATTCGTCTCCACTCCATCACAGCCGAATAGAACATGCC
>NZ_JBFUIX010000706.1:0-574 GCF_056401635.1 Paenibacillus sp. P4_E11
GAACAGGATTGACCAATTTGTAAAAGAAGGGAAATGAGGTGGCTACTATGATAAAAAGAATGCATGTGGCCCTCAATTGTACGGACCTGGATAAATCATTATCCTTTTATCGTACTTTCTTTGGTGTCGAGCCGACGAAAGTAAAAGAAAACTACGCCAAATTCGAGCTGGTCGAACCGGCTTTGCATTTTTCTTTGAACGTTAGACCTTATGAAAAGCAAGGCGTATTGAACCATTTGGGCTTCCAAGTAAATGATACAGAAGAAGTGCTAGCGATGGGTGAGCGTTTGCGACAATCAGGTCTGCTGCTCATTGATGAGATGAATACAACATGCTGTTACGCGGTTCAAGATAAAGTATGGGTTTACGATCCCGATGGGAACGCTTGGGAGATCTTTTACACCAGAGAAGATTCGGAGTTCGAATCCGCTGGAGAAGCAAGAGATCTCTCACTGTGCTGTGCTCCCCCGTCAGCACCGGTTAGAGTTGAGTTCGGTACGTTTAGAAAAGGAGAGTAGAGTCCATGTCGGAACAAAAAAACTATCATGCATTAATTCAGGATCAAGTTTTCATG
>NZ_JBFUIX010000707.1:0-573 GCF_056401635.1 Paenibacillus sp. P4_E11
GTAAGAAAAATGTAGGGTTGCAATAGCATCGACACCTATCGTTTTAAAAAGAATCATGATAATTAATTTTGAAACGGAAAATCCTAGAAAGATTCCCAAAAACAGCGATCCAAAATACAGGATAAAGTTCTCAGCAGTTAGGATTCGGAATATCCTGTTTTTGGTCATCCCTATTAATTGAAACAAGCCAATTTCTTTGCTGCGTCGTTTAATAAAGATGTTATTGGCATATAAAAGAAATATAGAAACAATAGCGATAAGTAAGACGGAAGCAGCCTTAATGGATGCGGCCCCTTTAACAGAACCCTTTGTCTCGTCCATAGCAGGGTCATATTGTAACGTGACAAATGCGAAGTACAGGGCGGCACTAAAGATTAGGGCAAACACATAAAGGTAATAATTTTTCAAATTCTTTCTCAGATTGCGAAACATGAGTTGATTAATACTCATTCTGCACCCCGCCTAATACACCTTGGGTTTTCATGATGTCTTTAAAGAGAGTCTGTCTTGTTTCTTCCCCTTTATTTAATTGCGTATAGATTTGCCCATCCTTTATAAAGATCACTCTACTGC
>NZ_JBFUIX010000708.1:0-570 GCF_056401635.1 Paenibacillus sp. P4_E11
GAGAATTTAACAACGTTAATTGATTTTGTGCAAAATCCTTATTTTACTGATCAAAATGTAGAGAAGGAAAAGGGGATTATCGGACAGGAAATCAATATGTATGGGGACAATCCGGACTGGCGTGTATATTTCGGTCTAATCGAAGCGTTATACGTCCGACACCCGGTAAGAATCGATATTGCCGGAACGGTGGAGTCGATCTCTCACATCACGAAGGAGACGCTATATTCATGTTACCGTTCGTTTTATCACCCCAGCAATATGAGCTTATTTATCGTTGGTGGGATTCAGCCTGAACCGATTATGGAATTGGTCCGAGTGAATCAGGCGGCAAAGTCCTTCCAGCCACAAGGTGAAATTCGCCGTATCTTCGAAGACGAGCCGGAGCAAGTGCAACAGAAGGTGAAGCGGATCGAGCTGCCGGTCTCCTTGCCCAAATGCATGTTCGGCTTCAAGGAACCGGTTCACAATGAGGATGGAAATTCCTTGTTGCGTAAGGAACTGACCACAAAGCTAGTGTTAGATGCCTTATTAAGTGCGAGTTCATCCTTGTATCAGGGTCTGTATGAT
>NZ_JBFUIX010000709.1:0-570 GCF_056401635.1 Paenibacillus sp. P4_E11
ATCCAGCCGTGTATCCGGTATTAGCTAACGTTTCCGTTAGTTATCCCAGTCTTGCAGGCAGGTTGCCTACGTGTTACTCACCCGTCCGCCGCTAACCCTTCCCGAAGGAAGAGTCCGCTCGACTTGCATGTATTAGGCACGCCGCCAGCGTTCGTCCTGAGCCAGGATCAAACTCTCCATAATGGTAGAAATTTGACTTGCTCATAAACTTAACTAGCTCAAACATTTGCTTGCAAATGTACTTCGTAAGCATATGCTTTTGCGAACCGAAGTTCGCTATACTTGCACGCTCGTTGTTCAGTTTTCAAGGAACAATCTTGTCGTYGTCGGCATCGTAACCGTCCGAACAGCGACTTTATCAATATACCACAGTTGCCTATCACATTGCAACAACTATTTTTCAACCGGATTGAATCCGTTCGTTATTTAATGGACAAGCTTTTTTGTGGCGAAGACTAATTTATCACAATCCGCGGATTAAAGTCAAGCGTTTCATCAATTTTTATTAAATTAACTATTCCGGTACCCCCGGTCATTGCGCCCCCGTACATATTTGGACAGTTCTTTGGG
>NZ_JBFUIX010000710.1:0-569 GCF_056401635.1 Paenibacillus sp. P4_E11
CTTTGTATGTTATTGAGAAAGAAGGAGTTGGACATAAAATTGAACGAAACCAATATGACCACAATGATCATAAAGCTCGTCATCAACTTGATAAATAAGCTGCTGTTTTTATGTTTACGGTACGTTTGCTGAAACAGCATCATGTTCATCCCCTTTTTTCCATAATCATAGCATATTCCTGATGGATGTAGAGTTAGCGGCAAGCTAGCCATTTTATCGAATGTTAGCCGTTCTTTAACTTTTTCGGCTTCCGGATAGCCTTCTATAATGTTGAGCATTGTGATTACAGCCGGACCAATTAAGATATGGTTACAAGGTTCGACAAACCGTTGTTAATGAAATTTGAAAGCTAAGGGGAGATCAGAAAGCCTATGCAAGATACCATGGCGCAAAAAATGATCAAGCACAAATATTTACTTCTAATGTTTCTGCCGTGCTTGTTGTATTACATTTTATTTAAATATGTTCCCATGTTCGGAATCGTCATTTCTTTCAAAAACTACAATCCTTTTGTAGGCGTTATGGGGAGTGAATGGGTCGGATTCAAATATTATGTCATGTTTTTTAAC
>NZ_JBFUIX010000711.1:0-568 GCF_056401635.1 Paenibacillus sp. P4_E11
GCAAATCAGTGACTTAAATCCAAATGAATACATTTATAGTATAGGTCGAATTAGTATCAATTCTTATTTTTTGAACTCAATCGACCCATGGGAGGAAGAAATGAAATGGGAAWATGAWATCAGAGGAAACTTATGCAGAAAGCTAATTAATAATAATGGTTGGATCTATGAGTCAGAATGGAAATTAAATGGTTCCTCATATTCGTTAGGTGATATCGTTTCTGTAAGGAGTAACCTAAAGAATCCTTATTCTTATACAAATGAGGATATTATAGGTGTCATTGCTGGAGTACCAAAGTCATTAGTTGATTGGATTTCACTAGGGTATTCAGAAGGCGAATGGAGGAAGACATATTTGATTGATTATGTTAGTTCGTCTGGTTACTTTACTCATTGTCATACGGATGAGGAAGGTATTTTCTTATATGACCAGTCTATACCTGAGGATTTAGTAATCCTTCAAAACTTGTCAGATCATTATAAGGGAATACATAAAATAGACTATTCTAAATTAAATAATATAAGAAACAAGAAAATTATTATTAAAGAAATATCTTGAAAGTAGCAC
>NZ_JBFUIX010000712.1:0-564 GCF_056401635.1 Paenibacillus sp. P4_E11
CGTCTTCGAAATACTGAATGCAAAGAGCTCCTCATACACCGTACCGACTTCAAGCCCTGGCGACACGTACTATTATGTGGTCGTAACGAACGAGGACAACACTGTAACCGGCAACGTATACGCTTCGGCTATAAGCAACAGGGTCAAAGTTACCGTTAACGCGCTGRCGAATGCGGCAACGCCAGACATCAACACACAGCCGGTAGGTACAACGGTCGATCAGGGCGGCAACGTCACTCTAAGCGTAGCKGCTACCTCTAGCAAAGGAACGCTAAGCTACAAGTGGTACCGAAATACCCAGGATAGCATGATGGGCGTCTTCGAAATACTGAATGCAAAGAGCTCCTCATACACCGTACCGACTTCAAGCCCTGGCGACACGTACTATTATGTGGTCGTAACGAACGAGGACAACACTGTAACCGGCAACGTATACGCTTCGGCTATAAGCAACAGGGTCAAAGTTACCGTTAACGCGCTGGCGAATGCGGCAACGCCAGACATCAACACACAGCCGGTAGGTACAACGGTCGATCAGGGCGGCAACGTCACTCTAAGCGTAGC
>NZ_JBFUIX010000713.1:0-562 GCF_056401635.1 Paenibacillus sp. P4_E11
ATCCATCGCTGAACTGATCAGCGGAATGTTCAATTTAATCTTCTTAGACAGCTGCGTAGACACATCGACTTCCTTCGGGCCGAAAACCTCTGACTTCCTTGGAATTAACAAGACATCGTCGAATGTTAATCCTTCTTTAGCAAACTTCGTTTCCCACACGAATAAGTCCCCCTCTGTCTAATATGGTGATCAAGCCAAAAATATATTATTGCCATAGTAACAAATCCCCTTTTGAGGGTCAAGGCCAATCACCCGATAGCCCAAACTTTCCATGGAAAACATGCTCGTCCCAGCCTGATTCTGATTATTATGTGCGCAATTGCATAAAAAAAGCCAAAGTGCTCTGCCGGAGATTAGTCCGGAGAGCACTTTGGCTTTGTGTGGCTTGGCAACGTCCTACTCTCCCAGGACCCTGCGGTCCAAGTACCATCGGCGCTGGAGGGCTTAACGGTCGTGTTCGGGATGGGAACGCGTGGTTCCCCTCCGCCATCGTCACCAAACGAATTGCGCGGGCCCCAAAGGGCGATACAGAGAATTATTCCCTGAAAACTGGATGCGAAAG
>NZ_JBFUIX010000714.1:0-560 GCF_056401635.1 Paenibacillus sp. P4_E11
ACTTATTGATCGCTTGATACTGTCTTTTTGATTCGGCAATAATTCAGGAACGCTGATTTTATGTATGTCATGTAGTACTCTTGCAAGTACACGATAATCGTTTCCTTCGTCGGACAATATAAGTTGATTATGACTACTCTGTTGAACAATTAGCCTCTCCACGATCGTATGACCCGTTATTTTCTCAAAAATGATTCCATGACGACCCTCTATCTCAACCTGCTCATAAGGACAAGGTGTCGGTAGTCTAATCTCCCAAGCTACCCGACTATTCCGATATTCGATGTTCGCGGCTTCTCGGGATATAAAGGATCGAAATAGCTTGATAACTTTATCATCCCCCCATTCAAATACCTCAGAACAACCACCCGCACCCAGACATTTCCCAATCGTATCCATACATGGACCTCCTCTGTTAACGACCAGTGATTCCTTCCTTTAACAAAAGCGCCTCATACATTTCCTGAATCATGATGGTGGCCTTACTTAATTCCAAGTCCAACGTATTAGTGTTCATCATCGTTCCTATGCCGATAATATAGATGGATAGCGTTAATAGA
>NZ_JBFUIX010000715.1:0-556 GCF_056401635.1 Paenibacillus sp. P4_E11
CTACAAGAGGATGTTCTAACTAAGCTCGGGAACGTTCTTTTTCACAAAGGCAAGACACTTACACCAAGGGAACTAGAAATACTAAAGGCCTTTTTGATTCCCTACGTAGATATCGAAATCGAGGAAAACGAAGATTCCGAGCGAACGGAGTTTTTGAAAGAAGAAGAAAGTGCATTGCCATTTTACATAGAATACCATAACATGTTGCAGCTGGTGAAACGAGTGTTCCGCAACGCCATGGCCGGAGCCAACCTCCCTGTGTTAGACATTCGCAATACGATGGAAGCTCTACTGGCTCAGATCCAGCATTACCATGTACTAACGTTCTCCCCTAGAACGATGAATATGTCGGAATACATTTATCATAACAGCATTCAGGTTGCCCTAACCTCGTACATACTTGCCAAATGGCACGGACTTACATCCAAGGACTGGATGCCGGTTGCTTTGTCGGGACTGCTTCATGATATTGGCAACGTGAAGATAGATTCCTATATCTTAGAGAAGCCATCCAGACTGACCGGTGTGGAGCTAGAAGAAATGCGCAAGCATACCA
>NZ_JBFUIX010000716.1:0-553 GCF_056401635.1 Paenibacillus sp. P4_E11
CTCGGCCAGCTGATCTTGAGTTGTAGATTCACCGAATTTGACTAATACGATATGATCGATCATGTTGATAAAGTCCCCTATTCAATACGGCTTGTAGCCTGATTCCTATTATTGACGGATCAGCTTGGTGATGCGACCGAACTGGGTCCATTCGGCCACGTACACATTATGCTCAGCATCGACACAAATCCCATGTGGCGAACTGAATTTGTTCGGACGGAAAAAGTCGAGCGGCAAATTCGGCCAGCCTTCCTTTTTGTAAGCCAGTTGATGCTCTCCCAAGTGGGTGATCAAGCGATCATTCTTATCGAATATTGTAACGCGGCTATGTAGATCAGGGAAATACAGCTCGTCACCATCATAATAAAAATTGCAAGGCATGTCTATGTCGTCATCAATAAACCGCTTATGTACTCCATCCAACGTGAACACTTGAATCCGGAAATTACCGCGGTCAGCTACATACAATTCAGGTTCAGCGCCACGAAGATCGATCGAGATGCCATGTGGGCAAGCCATTTGTCCTGGCTCTGAACCTCGACCACCCCAAGAG
>NZ_JBFUIX010000717.1:0-550 GCF_056401635.1 Paenibacillus sp. P4_E11
GTTACATACATTCTCCTTCACTTCCTCGAAATACATTAAATAAATATAGTTCTATTGAACTTTCGTCTAACGTAAAATCTGCGACACATGTCGTTTAATAGTCTCTATTTTGAGGGATCTGTGTTGTGGATAGTATTACTGACACTCGGAAGGATTCGATCTAAAGGACTCATAACACGGCGGGCGTCTTTGGTACTGACATGGGTGTAAATTTGTGTTGTTTTTATATTTTCGTGACCGAGAAGCTCTTGAATGTAGCGTAGATCGGTGCCGCCTTCAAGCAAGTGCGTGGCGAAAGAATGCCTTAGCGTATGAACGGTTGCCGGTTTTCGAATGCTTGCTGCATCACGAGCCCGTTCAAATATTCTTTGGATACTCCTTTCCGTGATTGGTCTATTACGGTCCATACCAGGAAAGAGCCAGTCATAAGGACGTTCCTTCTCCAAATAAATGGAAATAATTTCATATGCCGATCGGGACAGTACGGTTACACGGTCTTTTCTCCCTTTTCCTTGTCGGATATGGACTACGAATCGTTCATTATCAAGAT
>NZ_JBFUIX010000718.1:0-547 GCF_056401635.1 Paenibacillus sp. P4_E11
TGCAAATGGTATCCCGTAAACTTTTCAATCAGTAGGGAATGAAATCCATATTCCCTCCTCACAATCGCATAGGCAATTTCACAACTGGAGAGTTCCACGTCGTTTTTTAAAGGTGTGAAGTAGACCAATAAAGACCAGTAAAGGCGCACTCAATCCCACTCCCAGCGTCAAGATATACCGGCGATCTGCTGGTTATAATATCGTGAATCATCATATATTTATTACATTTATGATTTTGAATTTGCTGAAGATCCTCCACATTAATTGTCGCTTCACAAAAAAATCAGTGGCTTTTAAGCCTTTTAACATAGATTAACTCCACTATTTATTAACTGCGACTTCCTGTCTCGAGATCACTATTTCAGATGTAGTCTATTAGTAGTGCACATCTAGAATTCTCATTGCTCCTTAGCAAGCTAAACGCCATTTGAGTAGATTTTATATAAACTATAAGAGCAATATTTAAAGTATCTTCAATCAGCATACCGAATAAAAATTGCTTCATAGAGTAGGGTTGCTTCCTGGCACCCTACTTTTTTTGTTAATT
>NZ_JBFUIX010000719.1:0-546 GCF_056401635.1 Paenibacillus sp. P4_E11
GCTTCGGCGGCCCCTACCGCTTCGTACATGCGGCGAACTTCCTCGTCAATCCGATCCAATCCAGCTGACGGGGTCAGCTCGTCCCGGTCGCCAGCAAGGCTAAGATGCGGTCTGGGCACGATAAGCTCCTGGATTTGCGATGCTGTGAAGTGTGTTAATAAATCCGGAACGTAGTAATACAGCCCATGACGGTCCAATCCTCCGTCCTTGATTAGGGCCTCAAAGTCCGTCATGCAGCAGATGTCGACCGTCATACGGATTCGTGTGTCCAGAGCGGCCATCCAGAACGCCATTGTGCTACCCATTGACATGCCAAGCGTACCGATTCTGGAGCTGTCCACGTCAGGACGGCTGATCGCATAGTCAAGCGCGCGTATGCTGTCATATAGCATCATCCCCAGCATGGAACGGCCATGCCAAAGCATTTCCTTGAAGATAGAAGACTCCGAACGTCCGCTTCTTTCTCCGAACCCCCAGCCGTCGATTGCTAGCACCGAATAGCCTGCTGCCGTCAAGACTTCGCCGTAGGATGGCTGGAGCATGTAT
>NZ_JBFUIX010000720.1:0-545 GCF_056401635.1 Paenibacillus sp. P4_E11
GGTAAACGACACACCTGTCAGGGGCATCTCGCTTACTCCGAAGCAAGAAGCCATTGAAGCCGCCGAAAAGAACTATGGTTACTTTGCCCTGATCTCCAATAGCATAAAGGATCCGCTGGAGTCACTGGATATTTATCGCTCCAAAGATCTGATCGAGAAAGCTTTTGGCAATTTAAAAGAACGGCTGAACATGAGGCGCACCTCTGTGTCCTCAGAGGAAAACCTGGAAGGCAAACTATTTATTCAGTTTGTTGCACTCATCTATCTTTCTTACATAAAAAAAGCAATGTCTGACCAAGATCTATTTAAAAACTACACGATGCAGGAAGTATTGGACGAATTGGACATCATCGAATGCTTTGAACAGCCCGGGCGCAGGCGCCGTATTGGTGAGATGACCAAAAAGCAAATAGATCTCTATCAGTCTCTTGGCGTGACTGTTCCAACCTAGGTATAATTTTCCGGGAATTCAGGCTGCATGTGAAGAAGGTTTTTGCCGTAATTGGTGGGCGAGCTTACACCCCTGTAAAGGGCCTCATACAGAA
>NZ_JBFUIX010000721.1:0-545 GCF_056401635.1 Paenibacillus sp. P4_E11
TATTTTACCTTTATTTATTTTTCCGCACAAGTGTTCCTATTGAATGTTTTTAGATTAACAAATACAGGCTTGCATCCCTTTCCTATAACGATCCTGACATACCCTGACTTCAATGAATGACTAAAAGGGGTTTTTCTGTGCCCATTTCTCTACAACTTTCTCTAAAACGTCTCTCTGGGTTAAACTTCTAGATTTATAGTACGGATTTCTCTCGTCTTGAGGCAAACAACTAAACGCGACCAAAAAAGCTCTTTTTACCCATGGATCTGTAATATTATTAAATTTGTTCTCCCTAAAATAACGGTATTTTTTTGATCTTCCAATATTTAATATGAGTTCTCTTGTAGTAAAATTATCATCATATTTCTTCAAAAGTTCGGGAAAGTATTCTTGATTATTCCACTCATCACTTTTTGAAAATAAATGTAATAACCAAGATCTATTAAATTCGAGTTCACTCATAAAGCTATTTTGTATTAGATCAATAACTTTTTTTCCGATTCCGTGTTTTTGTTCTTCACTATAGGATCTGACCCGTTCAAGGT
>NZ_JBFUIX010000722.1:0-543 GCF_056401635.1 Paenibacillus sp. P4_E11
GGATAGTAGTACTCCAGCGCTGAGTGAAAAAAAGATCGATTTTTCCATGACTAGACCGCTTAAAATACTGCGAGAATTAGATTTTGGTAGATTGCAAGTGAAACTGGGTGCTGATCCCTATGATGGACTACCTTATGCTGATGAACAAAAGAACAATTGAAAATTCTAATAAACAAAAACATGTATAATTTGACTCTATTAAATGAGGCAGAGAGCATGTATTCCAACTTTTAAAGCAACTGAACAATTAACTTCCCCTCCAAATCTTCCTGTTATTTTCTTTATCCAAGCGAATCACCCGGCAACGGACAGATGGATTCCTGAGCACGAGAAGCTAATACAGGATTCTGTACATGGTGAAGTGGTGCTGCTGGAAGTAAATCATCATTATTTTTATCGTTCCCATTCAAAATACATTTCTGAAAGATTCAGGGGTTTTATGAAGGAAATTCAATTAATTGTTCGCGCAAATTTATCCGCCAATAACGTCGCAGTAATTATTAATTTATTTGCTTGTTCATATTCAGTTCATATTGACGTCAC
>NZ_JBFUIX010000723.1:0-542 GCF_056401635.1 Paenibacillus sp. P4_E11
ATACCATCCATACCCGTAATTTTGCAGAAACGGGGTAAATAAGCGCTCTCTGGTTAGCCGGCTGAACAGCAGGTCGGAATGCAGGGCTTGGTCCCATAAGTACAAATCACCGGTCGTGGAATACAGTCCGGCTGCTCCGGCATGGGTCGACATATGTGCATACTCTCCATGAACGACCTCATCTCCCGCCGCAGAGTAACCGGCTGCCCTGTGCTTCAGTATGCGATTATGAACATCGTAACCGGAATGATGCATGCCAAGAGGATGAAAAATATGATCCTGCAAAAACGCTTCGAACGGTTTCCCCGAGACTTGCTCAATTAAATAGGTCAGTAAAATATATCCGGAATTCCCGTATTGGAACTGATCTCCTGGAGGAAAGGCAAGCGGCTGATGCCGGAATTTATGAACGACATTCTCCAGCTTCATGGACACTTTCGTATTCAGGCCCACGGGATGTGAAAGACCGGATGTATGCGTCAACAGATGATGAATGGTGATTTTATCCCCATTCGGGAAATCGGCCAAATACCGGCCGATAG
>NZ_JBFUIX010000724.1:0-541 GCF_056401635.1 Paenibacillus sp. P4_E11
GTCCAACAGAATCAAGATAGGCCCCCCAGTTCGCTTGTTTATCTCGTGATGCATCTGCACTCGCATTACGGTCGTTTGTAATGTCCTGCTGACCATATCTGTTCAACTGATCCGCAAGCGCCGATTGGTTGCGAATCTGATCTTGTCCTGCTCCGTAATTCGCCATTTGGTTCTGATAGTCACGGTTCGCGCTGTCCTGGTATCGTTGGAACGCTTGCTTAATCAACTCCGGTAGCACGTTCGTTGTGACGTTTCCTAGCTCGCGTTGCTGTATCTGGTTGCCTCTATCAACAGCTATAGAGGAGTTTGCGATTCCTTTCGACCCCAGTTGTACGAGAGCGTTGTTCGTTCCAATCTGGGCGTTACGCATAGCGGATTGTAAGGCGTTCTGATACTGCGGATCGGTGTTGTAGTCGTATTTGAATGGCTCCGGTGCTTTGAACTGGAACGGCGTCTGCTGATTCACRCTGTTGTAYAAGTTGTTCTGCGTCGAKGTCATCTGWCCTTGGCGATCCGTYGGATTCCCCATCGCTGTATTAAG
>NZ_JBFUIX010000725.1:0-538 GCF_056401635.1 Paenibacillus sp. P4_E11
GTGTACACGCTCTAAGAACAAGCAGATGGTGATTACGCGACACGTGTGGGAAGACAGCAAGGGATGGGTACGTGTTAATCGGCTGAGCAAGTCGGGTAAATATTTGTACCGATTGCGATACCAAACCATTGAGCGAAGTTTTGCGGACGCCAAAGAGCTCCACGGACTTCGCTATTGCCGGTTCCGCGGAAGGTCGAAAGTACAGGAACAAGCCCTAATGACGGCTATTTGCCAGAACGTCAAAAAGATCGCCAACCACCTGGCCAAGAAGGCTGGATGAGCGGCTATCTTCTTTATTTAAAAGGATTTGCAGGGTTTACAGCTATTTCATACATAGACTTGTCTAAAAAAACACAGAGCCCTGAAAAAAACAGGGCTTTGTCGACAGTCTGAATCCACGTAAACGTGGATTTTTCTCTTTTTTGGAACACATTCTTGTCATTCTAGTGGAATAAGTTTTACCAAGCAGCCTGTCTAACAGACAAATCGTTAAAATATGCAGACAATTCAGAACACTTTTCAGAAGAAGGAGGTATCT
>NZ_JBFUIX010000726.1:0-537 GCF_056401635.1 Paenibacillus sp. P4_E11
GACGAAAGCAACGACAACCCTCCAATACAAACAAGAATGATAAGAATGTCATTAATGAAAAGAATGAAGAAGAACTTATCTTTGAAGATATGCCCCATGTAAAAATTCAAAAGAAACAATATGAAAAGTTAGTAGAGATACTAGGCAGTGAAGAGAAGGTTATGACTCAACTATACGGATTCGCTTCTTGGATACTTAGACAACCAGCACCTAAACAAAAGTCAGCTAGTGCCTATTTATCCATTACGGCATGGCATAGAAAAGAATTAGAAAAACAGAAACAGCGCACCGTGCTGCCGTTCAAGCCACTCGAAAAGAAGGAAAAGGAGGTCGAACCATATTTTAGACCTAGTAGCTGAGAGGACCATTATCAAAGCCATGATGAACGGGTTGATGGACGAAGTGACGGACGAGGTTCCCGTATACCTCTTCCAGTCACAGAATGCACAAGACACCGTTCAATCGATGTACGCTATGAAAGGCAAAGTGACATTCAACACTATGCTGCAAGCCAAACGATTCAACTCGGACTATATC
>NZ_JBFUIX010000727.1:0-533 GCF_056401635.1 Paenibacillus sp. P4_E11
ATATCAAACAGAACTGCATTTGCCGAGTCTAGCTGCGCAATTTGTTCAACTAAAGAGGCTACAGTATAAGACTTTCCTGAGCCAGTACTACCGGCAATGACAGCATGGCGTTGAAACAACTTATTACCATCTAACCAAGCTTTCGCATTATCATTGATCGTATAAGTTCCTATGAACAAAGGATTTTTAGCATCTGCGTTACTTTGGGATATTACCCCCATAAAATTAGTCAGAGTTACATCATCCATAATAAAACAGTCAGCATCAATTTCTGGTACTGACTCTAAAGTACGCTTGAATTGGTTAGTACTTAGTCCAATTTTATCAAAAAACGTTCCGATTAAAGTTATTTTGACGATATCGTTAGAACGAGAATCCTCGTCATTATTTGGATCTATTTCCTCATCAAATTTTCGCATAATCTTAACAACTAAACCAATAAGATGCTGACCACGTTTAGATGCACGAATGACTACAAGGTGATTAACTTGTAATTTTGAAAGCATATCACTTCTATTGACCTTCACTACCAC
>NZ_JBFUIX010000728.1:0-532 GCF_056401635.1 Paenibacillus sp. P4_E11
GAGGTAGTCCGGGTATACGATGTTAATGAGGAACAAGCCGCTAAGCTTGCAGGTGAGGTTGGAGCCGAAGTCTCGTCCAGCGCCGAGTTATTGCTCGACAATCGTGAGATTGACGCTGCCCTCATCTGTGCGCCACAGTTCGCGAGAGGACAGCTGGAGGAGATCGCGGCTAGCCGAGGTATTCATCTGCTGGTGGAGAAGCCGCTCGGCTTGAGTATGGAAGAAGTCCAACGCAAAGAGCAGTCGGTGCGGGATTCCGGTATTATTAATTCAGTCGGGTATTGCTTGAGGTACTTGGATACGGTGCAGAAGGCGAAGGCGTATCTACAAGGCAAGCCGATTCACCTGATTCAGATTCAACGCTTCGGCACGGCTCACCCGGCTAGATGGTGGAGCCAGCTCGATATGTCGGGCGGTTTCCTTGTCGATGCTGTGACGCACCAGGTAGATCTCGTCCGTTACATCGCGGGAGAGTTCAGGGACGTGTATGCGACGTTCGGCCGTAATTCCATTCAAGTGAAAGACCCAGAGT
>NZ_JBFUIX010000729.1:0-532 GCF_056401635.1 Paenibacillus sp. P4_E11
CAGTCGTACTCCGGTAGTTCCTTTAGATGTTCTATTACATTAGTTACCGCTCTCGGAATACGTTGTTGTATATACTGCAATCGACTATATTCATGCTTTGATAAATGATAGAATTCTGGAGATATCTTTTTATCATTGACCGCAGTCTCAATATCTGCAAAAGAATTTATTTTTTGTTTTTTTGCTTCAGCTTCAAAATCACGACTTATTTCAAAAACTTCTTCTGGTATATTGAGCTCTTCCTGCATAAAGTACTTTTGAATCTCATCAACAGTAGATCTAAGTAAAAAGTCTAATTTCTTATCGTGTCCAACCAGATAAAAATAACGACATAAAACTTCAGATAACTTTAATAATACACTATTAGCATTCCAAGGATTCGTTACATAAAGACTGGTTTCATTAAAATGAATATTCACGCTCTTAATAAAATCAATACCTTTATACGTAATTTTAAGTTCTTCAGCCTGAAAAATTTCCAAGGCTTCAATTTTGTCTTGTAGGTTTTCTAAGTTGTCTTTGTCTCTTGTAT
>NZ_JBFUIX010000730.1:0-530 GCF_056401635.1 Paenibacillus sp. P4_E11
GGCGATGTCATTACATTGAATAAGGAAGTTGATCAAGGGCTGGATATTAAAGTAGGCGAAAAACTGAAATTTATCGGTAGTCCCGGCACGATCAAAGACCGGCTGGCCGTTCAAATAACGGAGATAGTCAGCGAGGGGGATGATGACTATGACGAATAACAAAGATTATTTGTCGCAAGAAGAGATTGATGCATTATTAAAACAGACGGTGGAAGAGCCCCTTGACTTTAATGGTGAGGCAAACGTTGACGACTACTTAACACCTATTGAGCAAGATGCCTTGGGAGAAATCGGCAACATTACGTTTGGGAGTGCTGCTACGGCATTATCCACATTGTTGGGTAAGAAGGTAGACATCACGACACCCAAAGTGTCCATGGTCGCTAGAAGCGCGTTGGATCAAGAATTTCCAGTTCCACACGTAGCTGTTCATGTCAACTATATCGACGGGTTCGACGGTATTAATCTGCTGGTCATTCAGACGAGAGATGCACAAGTCATAGCTGATTTAATGATGGGCGGTACAGGCG
>NZ_JBFUIX010000731.1:0-528 GCF_056401635.1 Paenibacillus sp. P4_E11
ATTATGCTTCCGAAGTAACTTCACTTCGTGAAGTTTTGAGGGCCCTTAGCTCAGCTGGTTAGAGCGCACCCCTGATAAGGGTGAGGTCGGTGGTTCGAGTCCACTAGGGCCCACCATAGTTACTTTTAGTTTCATAYTTTGGGGCCATAGCTCAGCTGGGAGAGCGCCTGCCTTGCAAGCAGGAGGTCAGCGGTTCGATCCCGCTTGGCTCCACCAAAAACAATCTTATAGCAAGAAACTTCCAAGAATTATGTTGTTGCTTCATGGGAGCGGATGTGATAAGATAGCTCTTGCCGCTAAAAACGGTGAGCATCAAATGTAACACATTTTGTTCCTTGAAAACTGGATAGCGAAACGATAACGAGAACTAGAGCAATCTAGTGGCAATTGTGAGCTTGGAAACGATATTCCTTCGGGAAAATCGAGGATAAGCAAGTAAGAGCGCACGGAGGATGCCTAGGCACTAGGAGCCGAAGAAGGACGTGGCGAACGACGAAATGCCTCGGGGAGCCGTAAGCAGGCTTTGAT
>NZ_JBFUIX010000732.1:0-525 GCF_056401635.1 Paenibacillus sp. P4_E11
TCATGTTCTATTCAGAGCATCCTAACATGGAACTATCGAAATTGCATAATGACAGATTGGATCCTATCATTAGCTCAGAAAGCGCTGTCAATGAGAACATTTGTTTGGTATAATCAATTCAAACAAACGTTCTTATTTTTTTGATGTGGGAAGGCAAGCAAGAGCCGATAAATCTGATTACATGTTCAGAAGCGGCAGGATCATCTATTACCATTTCAACCCTATCGAGAATCAGGAAAGGAGGAGAAAACGAAGTGATCCGATGTGTGAAAACAGCGTTTCAAACTTCAAAAGCCAATCTGGATCGACTATTTGAGTGCAACCGCATTTCAGCACAAGTTTGGAACGAGTGCCTATCTCTTGCCAAAGACTTTGCCACCCAACACAACGGAAAATGGATTGGAAAAACAGAACTTCAAGCAGCATTGAAACATCGATTCCCCTTGCATTCACAGTCCATACAGGCGGTTAGCCATAAATATGTATTTGCCCGAGACAGCGCAAAACAGAGTAAAAGCAAAGGGT
>NZ_JBFUIX010000733.1:0-522 GCF_056401635.1 Paenibacillus sp. P4_E11
TACATGGACTGTGCTAGTTAGGATAACAAGACATATTGATGATACATGGGATACATTTGCTGATGTTGCTTTTATAGTTGACGAAGCACCTTGGCATTTGCTCAAAACAGGCTATAGCTTTAATCTCTGGGCAGGAAAGGATATTGCTACAGTGACCATTGTTTAAGCGAAGTCTATAATATAGCATGAAGGAGGGATTCTCTTGCAAAAAGTAATAATTCCAGAAGAAGCTTCGATAAATTTGAGAAAAGATATGGAACGAGTATGGGATATAAGACAACCTTACTGGTATCCATTATTCGATTGCAGTAGAGAAGACCTTATAGCTTTTGATTCCGAATATATAGAGAGTGAAGAAAAGCTAAATGATATTATTACGTTGCTTACGCACCATGGAGTTGAGCAGGTAATTGAATTTCTAGAAACAGGTGAGACTTTCAATATACAGGTTTCAAATCTGTACCCTTATTATTGCTACAATGGCGATCTCACAGGCGGTGAGGGGTTTTGGACTTCGCAGAG
>NZ_JBFUIX010000734.1:0-517 GCF_056401635.1 Paenibacillus sp. P4_E11
CCGCATATTCTCTCTGAATTCTTCGAACAGTTGACCCTCGTTGTAATCGGCCAACAAGCTCGAATGACCTTCTTCACCGACCGTTCCTCTCCACGTATCCACTGCAAATACGTTTCCCTCGCCACGGTCATGGACGGCATGAGCCAACCATAAGGTAGATCGACCTTTCCACGAGCCTAGTTCCACTACGACACCGTTCGGTGAATGAAACCGGGCCAATTGATACAGCTTCATACCAGCCGCGTCTCCAACCCAACCTTGTACAGAAGCCACTTTCTGCCGAATCTGCTCCAAGCGCTGCTCCAGCATCGCATCCATCCACTCCTTAAGCATAGATCCCGCAATTATTCAATGTTTCTTGAAGCCGCACTACATCCACATAAATATCGCCCCGCTTGAACGCATAGTCGCTGGAAGGCGGCTCAGCATTCGCGATATATCCCCGGTGATGCAAGTCCACCCTTTGGGATAACGCCAAATAGCAAGGATTGCTGACMTCCGGGTGGAACAATTCCAC
>NZ_JBFUIX010000735.1:0-516 GCF_056401635.1 Paenibacillus sp. P4_E11
TTGGTACAGAGGGAGATATTACACTTGAGTAATCAATTAAAGAGGTTAAATTATACTATTTGTTTTATTCTAATATTCGCTACAATGAATACGACAATGATGAATATTGCATTACCAAAATTTGCGGAAGAGTTTGTCTTGACACCTACTGCAGTGAGCTGGATTACCTCAATATTTAGTTTGGCGTTTGGCGTCGGAGCCGTTATTTTCGGAAAATTGGCTGACATATATTCCATTCGACGTTTAGTTGTTATAGGCCTTGTCATCTTCATGATAGGTTCTTTTATTGGTTTTGTCAGCACCAACTTCGAAGGGGTTATCGTCGCACGAATTATCCAAGGACTTGGTGCATCAGCGCTCCCATCATTAAGTTTGATCATGGGATCCAGATTTTACCCACCTGAATCTCGTGGTAAAGTGCTCGCTATGGTATTTTCCATTATAGCACTTGGGGCTGCAGTTGGCCCAATTATTGGTGGCTTTTTGACAGATTGGCTTGGTTGGGAAGTATTATTC
>NZ_JBFUIX010000736.1:0-515 GCF_056401635.1 Paenibacillus sp. P4_E11
GAATGCTATTCCCGCAACGGGCCTGTATAACCATAACAACCTCATCCCATTTCTGCGAAAACATCGTGTTGTGTATCTGAATTCGGATGCGGGCAGTCTGGGATTGGGTATTATCTGCATCAATCTAAATAAACAAGGGCAATTTGTGATTCAGTTTGCCGGGAGGCGCACCGTCTTAGTCTCGGAAGCCGGTTTGCAGCAAGCCTTTAATAGGATGATGAAGGACCCGATACGTTGTTACGCTAACGGGCACGATACTTCAATGACAACAGGCTAACTGCATAATCCGTAGCCTGTTCAGCTATCAGTAACTATAGCGAATGTGAAACAATGACGAGGCTGCCGGCATGGATCGGGTTGATCATCTCATGAGCCATAGGTACAGCGAATTTCTCATTTTTCACACAGAGGAACCCGTGATAATGGTACATAGAGAGGAAAGGTATTTCCAAAATGACATAGAAGGTTTTATACTATAATACATTTTTGCCCAAAACATATAAGGAGCACTACTA
>NZ_JBFUIX010000737.1:0-513 GCF_056401635.1 Paenibacillus sp. P4_E11
CTTCCATATCGTTCGGATGAATATCCGGATTATTCAGCTTCAAGACAAGGCCGACAGAAGGATCGTTACGCTCAAATGCCTGCTTGAACGCCTCTACGACGGCTTGCGGATTTTTGCGCGCCTGGAAGCTTTGGGTATCGTACATGGAGAAGAACAGGAAGCGATCCTCCGGCAATCTGAATGAAGCCCGATTGAATTCTTGTGCATAATGGACCTCAATACCATGCGGAATCCTCAGCACCGGCACGTTAGCCTTTCTGGAAATGCTATCGAGCACGAAGTTAGTAGGTACCCATACTTCATTCACCATTTCAAACTGAGCGGAAAATTCTTCCGGGAAGTCAGGAAGCTCCCAATGCCAATAGCCAATCCGATATCGACCCTTAGCCATGAACACAGGTTCGCCGAAGAAGCGTCTCGCTGGCCTCATATTGTCGGAATTCAAGTGGTACAGGTTCACATTGTACTTCGCATCCGTTATTTCCTTGTGTCTCCAAGTCAAATCTTCCATTC
>NZ_JBFUIX010000738.1:0-512 GCF_056401635.1 Paenibacillus sp. P4_E11
CTCCTGCACAGGCTTGAACAGCAGCATTAGCCACTTCAGCGTCCTGCGCGCTCGTACCCCCACTCACGCCGATGCCACCAATGATCTTACCTTCTACAACGAATGGAATGCCTCCACCTAATATAGTAAGTTTCCCTTGGTTGGTGGTGTTGATTCCGTAAGTAGGACCTCCTGGGAGTGCAGATTGCGCAAGGTTGGCTGTTGGCATTTGCATGGCTACGCTCGTCCATGCCTTGCCTTGGGATATCTCGATGCCGGCGATTCTGGCATTGTCCATCCGGTGGAAGGCGACCAAGTTCGCACCTTCATCGACGATCGCAATGTCACAGTTGAGCCCCATTTGTCGGGCTTTCTGTTCCGCGATCGCAAGTAATTGTTTGGCTAATTCCAAAGTAAGTCTGACCAACTGATTCACTCCTTGAATATCAATGATCCATTATTGTATGGTCATTCCCCCAGATCGGTGAAAGGTGCGATACAAGCGATTGTACACTCCATCCGCCTTCAGCAAT
>NZ_JBFUIX010000739.1:0-511 GCF_056401635.1 Paenibacillus sp. P4_E11
AGGGGCACGACTGATGAACCTCCTGTAATGGGAGTGGAGGAACAGCCCCAAGTCTAATAGAAAAGAACGATCATTTTCCAAACGTGAATTGCACCGGTCGGGTAAGAACGTGGGAACATCACCTCAAAAAGGAGGGGTGCCACAGTGCAAGCTCTGCGAAATTGGGAGTATTACGGCATGACGGAATCTTTTACGGATTTATACGAGAGAGCCAGCAAGCGTGAATCGTTTTCGCACCTTTACGATCTAATCACATCCAGAGAAAATATTCGGCTGGCCTATCGAACAATGAAATCCAATAAAGGATCAAAGACGCCAGGAACAGATGGGAAAACCATCACAGACATTGAAAAGGTTTCCGAAGATGAACTAGTAAGAGAAATCCAAAACAATCTAAAAAGGTACCGCCCTAAGAAAGTCAGACGGAAATTTATAGAAAAAGACAATGGCAAATGGCGACCGCTTGGAATTCCTTGTATCCTCGAAAGAATCATTCAGCAGTGCTTTAAGC
>NZ_JBFUIX010000740.1:0-510 GCF_056401635.1 Paenibacillus sp. P4_E11
AAGCATGGGCACTCTACCAGGGCCGCTACCGCATCACCAAAGGACGCTTAACCGAATATGACGCAAGGAACGCAAGGATCGAGTGGGAGAAACTATTCTGTAATTTGGAGATACGGGAGGTGTGAGAGGATGAGTGAGCTAGCAAAAGAGATTGCAAGCGTAGAAGAATTTAAAGACGCTCTATTCTATCAAAGCCCTATCCCAATTGAGTGGGCTGTGTGGAAGTACAAAGCTCAACAGGAACTAATAGATCAACAAGCCAAGGAGATTGAGAAGGTTGTAGCAGAGATTAAGTATCAAGTGGAGCGCAACGACAAACAACGGGCAGCATACTTCAAGACGGAATCACAACTCCTACTAGCGGTAAAGGCGTTGGAACGGATAGACAACATGCGCGAGACAATGCCAGCTAATTTCGAAGCTCATCACGCTGCGAATGCATTTGGGAGAGCAGAGACAATAGCCTCAGTAGCCCTAGAAGAAATCAAGCGTATATCCGCAGAGGGGGCG
>NZ_JBFUIX010000741.1:0-510 GCF_056401635.1 Paenibacillus sp. P4_E11
GGTTCGAACTATTCCAGTTATCAAGATGACGGTCCGTTCGGCGGATATATAGAAGGCTCGTATGGAAGCTATCATACCACACCTCGCATCTCGAATTTCATAGAGGTTTACGGTACAAAATTGATCCTCAAGCAGTATAACTTAGCTACAGATGAATTTGTAAGCATACCTCGTGTAGTCAACGTTGGCGAAGGCAAAGATGCCTTCGACTACAGCAGGAAAGATATAAGAGAACTCATAGCTCCGCAGTTTGATGAGGGCATTAAGATCGATTCCTTGAATGCCAACGAAGTTGCTTTTACAATAAAGCAAGCAAATGACAATGTGCGCGGTATGGAATATAATATTCAGCTTATCAACAAGCTCACGGGGAAAGTGGACAAATCGTTTAACAGCCTTTCGTATCCGATGGACAAACCATACGATGTATACAGGCAATATAAGTTTACAAATTTGTCGCCGGGTACTCCATATAAAATCAGGGTGTTCGCCGACGATTCCGTGTATAAC
>NZ_JBFUIX010000742.1:0-509 GCF_056401635.1 Paenibacillus sp. P4_E11
GAGTAATATTCCTGAACAAATGCATCCTAAAATTATCCCACCGGGTTCTGAAAAGTATAGATCAATTGCTCAACCACCTTGTAGAGATGTGATACATATTGCTGATAATTTCATAGCAAAGGCCGAGAGCTTTTTATGCATCGGTTATGGCTTCAACGATGAGCAGATTCAGACAAACATAATCAGTGCAATTCGAAAGGGTAAGCCTATAGTGGTCGTAACAAAAAAATTATCAGATACTGCACTCACAATGATTTCTAAAAATGCTGTTAAATATGTAGTCATACAAGAAAGTAATACATCTGGATACACGGACTTCTTAATGAACGATGCCATGCATACAGAGAAAGGCGAGTTTTGGAAAATAGAAGATTTTTATAATATTTTATATTAATTTTAGGGAGAGATCTAAATGGCAATCTTGAATTTTCCTGATGCTCAATCTGTTGGAAAAGTACAAAGTGTGGATACTTCCTCGGTGGTAGTGAAGGTCAATAGAAGTGATATGC
>NZ_JBFUIX010000743.1:0-508 GCF_056401635.1 Paenibacillus sp. P4_E11
GAATTGTCGATGTTGTTAAAAAAACAGGGATTTCTAAAACAACAATCAGAGCCCTATACCATAATTCTGGCAAGGGCGTCCAGTTCGAAACTCTTGACACATTATGCGAATATTTGAATGTAAGCCCAGGTGAATTAATTAGCCACTACAACTTTGATATTCAACTAATGGATGTTATTCCACAGAATGAAACCAATAATACGAATGTATTTAGATGCACCTTCAAGATTGAAAATACGATTATTGATGGTGAAGTGATATGCGATCTGCTTGATCAGCGGAACGAAAAAGGGCAGGCGCGACTTGTAATTGTTATTTGGGAAAAACTTTACAATCAACTACTTATCGTACCCAATCGGTACATTGCAGATTACTTTGTGAATTATTACTATCAACACATTATCCCGAATGCAGATATCGAGATCGAACCAGAATTTGCGATGTACAAGAATAAAGAAGACATGCAATTAGAAATTAACATGAGAACAAATGAGGACTCCTAAAGGAG
>NZ_JBFUIX010000744.1:0-507 GCF_056401635.1 Paenibacillus sp. P4_E11
GAGTTTCCCGAACGGTAATACCTCAGTCATGACGCTTGTCGGGAATGAGATCAAGTTCTTGTCAAAATCGGGAATGGGATAAAGTTCTTGTCATTAATATTTGACAAGAACTTTATCCCATAACGCAAAAAGCCGCGATCTACGCGGTTATCAATGAGATAATGTTCTTGTCACCCGACAACTGTTGGCAGCTTCTATATAATGTAGGTGCTATTGTGTCGTTTAACTACAATGTTGGAACATTTGTGCGTTTTACCACGACACAAATGTCCCAACATAAAAAAAGAAAAGCCTGATGTAACAAGCTTTTCAACTTGTAGTTAAGTAGGTAAATTTGTGTCGTTGGACAATATACAATCCATGAATGTACGTTGAATCCAAACCGGTTGCATTCCGGAACCATTGCATAGCTTATGCTATAATAAACAGTTATTAAATTATTGCAACCGGATTTGCTTCATTGACAAAATATAAACATACAGCTTATTGAAGCCAAATATATTGCAT
>NZ_JBFUIX010000745.1:0-506 GCF_056401635.1 Paenibacillus sp. P4_E11
TTATAAATATAGTATAAGTCATTTTGATATAAAGTCAATGATTACCTTATTCTGCATATACGCATAGCATCATTGTATGGGCACTTCCGCTACAAGGTGAATTGAAATTGCGTACACAAAAAACCCCTTTTCGTCGCAATGACGAAAAGGGGTTTATCTCGGAAACCAATATTAACGTTTGGAGAATTGAGGCGCACGACGAGCGGCTTTCAAGCCGTACTTCTTCCGTTCCTTCATCCGTGGGTCACGAGTCAGGAAGCCTGCTTTCTTAAGCGGCGGACGGAATTCAGGATCCAGCTTCAGCAATGCACGGGAAATTCCGTGACGGATCGCTCCAGCTTGTCCAGTTGTACCACCACCATGGGCAATAACGAGAACATCGTATTTTCCCAAAGTTTCCGTCAGGTTCAACGGTTGTTTAACGATCAATTTCAAAGTTTCCAGTCCGAAGTATTCATCCATGCTCCGATTGTTAATGACAATCTTACCTTCGCCAGGTATTAAGC
>NZ_JBFUIX010000746.1:0-504 GCF_056401635.1 Paenibacillus sp. P4_E11
CGTAAAGAGAAGATTCTGAAACAACAATTGCAAAGGAACGGATACTTGTATATCGAACTGTCTCGGAATGGTCAGAAGGCAAAGAAATTCCTTGTGCATCGTCTCGTAGCCATTGCGTTCTTGCCAAACCCAGAAGCCAAAGAAACAGTTAATCACGAGAACGGAATTAAAATTGAAAACAGATTAGAAAACCTAAGTTGGGCGACGCCAAAAGAACAGGCTCGCCATGCACGTGACACTGGTTTGAGGAAGAATCACAACAAGCCTGTGATCGCTACTAATTTAGAATCAGCGAAGCGACGCCATTTTGAGTCGCAGATAGAAGCGGCGAACTCCTTAGGAATCAGCAAAAAAGCCATCTCTATTGCACTCACCAATGGAAGAACTACATCTGGTTGGACGTTTGAGCGTCAATGTCCACATGTCAATGCGTAAACAATCATTGGCAACGTCCAATGTTGAAATAGATAACCACCCTCAGACACGCGCAAACGTGTCTGAGGG
>NZ_JBFUIX010000747.1:0-504 GCF_056401635.1 Paenibacillus sp. P4_E11
ACGGTAGACTCTCCCCTGAAAAGGGGATTGGTATTTTACTAGATGCAATGAAAAGACTTAAGCATAAAACAATATCATTAGATATAATAGGGGCTGGACCAGAAGAACAACAACTTAAAGAAAAAGTCCACAAGGAGCAGATTGGTAATGTCCACTTTCATGGTTTTCAAAATGGAGATCTGTTAATTCAGAACATTGAAAAAAGTAAATTTAGTGTTATTCCGTCTGTTTGGCATGAGGTATTTGGTCTAACAATTATTGAGTCATTTGCGAGTGGAACTCCGGTCATTGGGACTCGTGTAGGTGGTATAACCGAACTTATTGTAGAAGGGTATACAGGGGCGTTAGCCAGTCCTAACGATTCCGAAGAACTAGCAAGTAAAATTGATCAATTATTAGACTTAAGTGAAGAAGACTACCAAACAATGGTTGGAAACTGTTTGAAGCAATCCCGTCAGTATAGTAGTAGTAATTACTATTCAAAGATTACTGGCATATATAATT
>NZ_JBFUIX010000748.1:0-503 GCF_056401635.1 Paenibacillus sp. P4_E11
GAAGAAATCAAGCGTATATCCGCAGAGGGGGCGAGAGAGTGAAACAAATCCTGAAAGTGGACGGAATGCCGCCAAGCCTAACCAAGTACCGCAACATGCACTACCAGGAGTTGAACAACGAGAAGCGATCATGGGAACGAGCGGTAGGATACTTGGTGAAGGAACAAAAGCTCAAGCCTATGACGCGCATTGACATGACTTATGAATTCTTCTTCGGGACCAAGGTCGAGCATGACCCCGACAACTACGCTTGCTGCGCCAAGTTCATCAACGATGGCTTAGTGGGAGCCGGGATCCTAGCGAGAGATAACTTCGATCACATCCGAGAGTTTAGAGTACGCCAAGGCGGGATCAGCAAGAAACCGTACATTCTGGTACACATGGAGGAGATCGCATGATACAAAGCTGGGTTGCAGTAGGTAATCAACACGTCGCCACAGACGCGCTAGGACACGTTGTGGGCATCCTACGTCCGTTTCCGTGTTACTCAGCCACTCACTTTC
>NZ_JBFUIX010000749.1:0-502 GCF_056401635.1 Paenibacillus sp. P4_E11
CCATACACGCTATCAAGGACTATGCAGATCTTATTCCGGTTTGTACAGAGTGGTTATCGGAAATGGATGACTTATATGTGATGAGAGGAGGTTAAGTAGTGGATTTTAATAATGAGATCTCACATGGTTTTTTTAATAATATGAAATTTATGTTTCATGAACAATGGAGTTTTGATAAGAAAGCATTTTTATTTCCAATAATTTTTATTATTTTTGATTTAGCCGTTTCATTAATTGCAGTATGGCTACCAAAAGTTGTACTAGATACGATAAATCAATCTGTTTCGCCATATACTTTTATAGCTACTATTGGCACAATAACAATTGCACTCATGATTTCAAGATATCTTAGTCACTATTCACAACAAGAGGTTTTGAAAAGTACTGTTAGAATATTGAACATGCACTTTTACATTAAAAAGGATTGGAAAATCCTTGATATGGATTATTCCTTATCCTCTTCTGCAGAAGGTAAAATAAAAATTGAAAAAGGGCACAATGC
>NZ_JBFUIX010000750.1:0-501 GCF_056401635.1 Paenibacillus sp. P4_E11
CATTAACGGTTGCTGGCCCATGCCCTATAAAATAGCGTTCTGTGAGCAAAGCAAGCGCTTCGTGGGCGGATAACTCATGTGTGACCGGCACCCACTCGTCTAGCAATACGAATGTTTGCTGCTTACCTTCCCTTGGCCCCTGACAGATGAAACCGGACTGTGCGAAGTGCCACAGCAGGTGATAGCCCCGTTGATTGGTCGTGCTGATCCCTGCATTCTCTAGTAATTGCATGAGAAGGGGGCGGGACATGGGTTTATTCCCATGCAAGGCGTCATAGAAGATGATCTTGCTTCGTTCCATGATAGCCGGAGTAAGCTCTAATTGTTCCAGCCTGCGGCTATCCTGCGCCAGGATACGTGAGGCCGTTAACTTCAACATCCATCTCACATCTTCTGCTGGCACGAAGTGAATGGTACCGCGCATCGGCCAAGTCAATACGATCTTACGATCTGTGATACTCTGTTCGATATCCGCTAAGGTTGCGGATTCCATTCGTATTC
>NZ_JBFUIX010000751.1:0-500 GCF_056401635.1 Paenibacillus sp. P4_E11
CAATTCGACGGGGGTAGGCGATACCTTCAATCCAGTTATCTCGGTTACGTTAACTTCAGTTATCTCGGTTACGTTAACTTCGACGGTAGTCGTTATGCCGTTATTAGCTATCGTGATTGTCGTTGTGCCTGCTCTTTTGGCTTCTATCAGTCCATCCGCTGTTACCGTTGCAACTGTTGGATCCCCACTCGTATAGGTCGTTCCTGTTGTGGAGTYAGTTACATCGTCTGTAKTTAAATTTGACAAGGTTGCCGTCACCGACAACTGTTGTGAATGAGTTGTCCCTCGTCTCAATTCGACGGGGGTTGGTGATACCTTCAATCCAGTTATCTCGGTTACGTTAACTTCGACGGTAGTCGTTATGCCGCTATTAGCTATCGTGATTGTCGTTGTGCCTGCTCTTTTGGCTTCTATCAGTCCATCCGCTGTTACCGTTGCAACTGTTGGATCCCCACTCGTATAGGTAGTTCCTGTTGTGGAGTTAGTCACATCGTCTGTAG